>JAZODB010000178.1:0-3341 GCA_045596785.1 Eubacteriales bacterium | reverse complement strand
GACATGGCTACGATCCGACTTGTTTGGGTCGGGCTTAACGGAGGGCTTGTTCATTCGTACATGACGGCGGCGGGACTTTCGAAAAAATCCCCCGTAATGGACTGCTCCGACGCTCTTATTGAATCGGTTATGAATATAGTTTACGAGACAGACAGTTTAGTGACGGATTCCCCGCGGATAACGGGGCTTGCGTATTTTTTCATTGACGAGCTGCTTAAATGCGGTGGTACTTCCGAAAAGCGCAAATCAAATCAACAGCTATACGTAGATCAGACACTCAGAATAATACACAACAGTATTTACGATAAGCTGAGCGTTTCGGATATTGCCAAGCAGGTCGGAATCGACCGCAGTTATTTGTGCAATATTTTCGGAAAGCTTGTCGGATGCTCCCCTCAGCAATATATTCTCACAATGAAAATGAACATTGCGAAAAATTTTCTCGTCGATACCTCGTACGATGTTAAGTACATTGCGGCATCTCTCGGATATGATGACCAATTTGTTTTTTCTCATGCGTTCAGAACAAAGGTCGGAGTCGGTCCGAGCGAATGGAGAGCAAAGCAGCGCACATAAGCCGAAAAACAAAAAGGCTGCCGCGGGTACGGGTTTGTTACGAGCGGCAGCCTGTGGCTGTAATTAAATTATCTTAATGAGCGGCGAAATTTTAACATATTGGCTAAGAAGTTGATTTTTCTTACTCTCTTCTGCTCCTTTTGCTCAGTTTCCGTATCTTCTACGGGCACGAGCTTCGGCGGATTTTCGGAGTCAAATTCTTCGGGGAACTCATACTTCATGTCGGGCTCGCCGTTATCCTCTTTCAAAAGACTCAGCTCGGAGATGGTTATATCACCGCAGCCCTCAGCTTTAAACTCAAATTTGTAGAAGCTGTACTTTTGAACGGATTCGGAGTCAATTTCGAGAACGTAATAATCATCGATTTTCTCGGCGTTCTCCTCCTTCAATGTGAGTAAATGCCAATCGAACTGAAGTGCATCATTTGTGCCGTATACCTTTACTTTGACCTGAGTTCCTTCCTCACCGCTCAATATTGTTCCGAAAGCCGCGAGTGCTTCCGGTGCTCTGAATGCGGTATATACTTCGAATTTATCGGTTGCGGTTACGGATACTTCAAGCTTGGTTTCCTCGATTCCGTCGAAAAGGAAGTCTGTGGGGAGGTCAACATCTTTATCGAAAAGACGTGCCATACTGCTTGTTACGTTGATTTTCTTCATACCGTCAATTTCGAGATTTACGGTTTTCACGATATTTTCGGTCTCCGTTGCGGCATCTGCGTAAATCGGCACCGAAACCATCATAACGACTGCTAAAATGAGAGGCAGAAGCTTAATTTTTTTCATACAAAAAGGTCCTTTCATCGTAAAAATATACTTTACCATATAATAACATAAATGTTTGAGCAAAGCAAGACATTTATGTAAATAAATCGGAGACTCTGAGATAACTGTGCGGAGCCTTCGAGCAAGGAGGATTTATGGCGCATATTCCGTCTTCGGCTACTGCCGATATAAAAATTCTCACATTCAGAGAAGCACTTGCGGAAAGTAAGGGTGTGGGTTACGATAGCAAAAAGTGGCTGTATGTTCCCGATTTTTACTCGGAATACCGATACATACTCGGTACAAGGGGGGAAAATCCCCTTGTGGCTGTCGGAATTAATCCCTCAACTGCATCTCCTGATGCACTTGACAACACTTTGAAGTCGGTTGAGCGAATTGCACTCGGAAACGGATTTGACAGCTTTATTATGTTCAACGTATACGCTCAGCGTGCGACAAACCCGGATGATATGGAGCAGAATTTCAACTCCGTTCTGCACCGTGAGAATATGGAAGCATTTGATTACATTTTGTCCGCATTCTCACATGCTCACCTTTGGGCGGCATGGGGAACGATTATTATGAAACGGGCGTATCTTGCAAACTGCGTCTCGGATATGATAGATATTGCGCGGCGGCGCGGTGCCGAGTGGCACACATGCGGCGCGCGCTCAAAAAAGGGAGGACATCCGCATCATCCGCTTTACTTGAAAAAGGACTCAAGGCTTGAGTCGTTTGATGCGGCGGAGTATATTGCTTCGATTCGGGGAATGGTGTGAATTTTTCGGGGATTTGTTAAAAATTGCCGATTTGAACGGTAAACTCTCGCGCATATAGGCTAAAATCACAATTGACACGAGCTTGATATTAGTGTATTATTGTATTAGTACAATGATACAAGGGGGCGATGATTTGGGATGGTCATTCAGCGAGGACCGTTCGATATATTCTCAGGTATGCGAGCGCATAACGGAGAAGATTATCGGGGGTGAGTGGCATGCGGGAGAACGGATTCCGTCGGTGAGGGAGCTTGCGATGGAGGCGGGGGTAAACCCGAACACCATGCAGAAGGCGATGAGCGAGCTTGAACGGATAGGCATTATCGAGACGCACGGCACGATTGGCAGAAGCGTTACCGTTGACGAGGAATTAATCAAAGAAGTTCGCAGGGGCAGAGCTGCGGAGTCTGCGGCGGAATTTGCGATGTACATGAAAAATCTGGGACTTCAGAGAAGCGATGTGCTTTCAATACTCGAAAATGTTTGGAGCAGAGGAGGAAATAAGTATGAATGAAGAAAGAAATATTCCCATTGGCGATACGCCTGCTGTGGCATGCTACGGATTGAGAAAAAGCTATGGCGCAGCTTTTGCACTGAATGGGATTGACTTAGAGCTTCCCACGGGAAAGATAATCGGGCTTCTCGGTCCGAACGGAAGCGGAAAAACGACTCTCATTAAAATTTTGGCAGGACTTCTTGAGCCGAGCGGAGGGGATGCGCTGGTTTACGGTATGCGCCCGGGGATTGATACGAAAGCAATTGTTTCATATCTTCCCGAGAGAACGTATTTCGATGTCAACATGCGTGTTTCCGAATGTATTTCGATGTTTTCCGATTTTTACAAGGATTTCGACGAGAGACGTGCGTACGAAATGCTGTCCGCGCTTAATGTCCCTGTTGACGCAAAGATAAAAACTCTCTCAAAGGGTACACGGGAAAAGGTTCAGCTTATTCTTGTGATGTCGCGCCGTGCGAAGCTGTACCTTCTTGACGAGCCGATAGGCGGGGTTGATCCTGCGGCAAGAGAGTATATTTTAAACACAATAATCGGCGGCTACGATCCCGATGCGACGGTTGTTATCTCCACTCATCTGATACGCGATGTGGAGAATGTTCTTGACGGGTTTGTGTTCGTCGGCGGAGGTTACATTATAATGAGCGGAGATGCCGACCGTGCCCGTGAGGAGCACGGAAAGTCTCTTGACGAGCTTTTCAGGGAGGT
>JAZODB010000177.1:0-2007 GCA_045596785.1 Eubacteriales bacterium | reverse complement strand
AAAGACGAAATTGCAACAAAGCTTCCGTCTGTAAGGGCACTTGCCGCATCTCGTGATATGGGCGGCGAGCTTGTTGCTGTCTGCTCTGCTTGCTATAATGTACTTAAGCAAACCAATCACGAATTTTCAGTGAATCCCGATTTTGACTTTCGTGTAAACAATTATTCGGCACCGGATTCAGAATATCATGGCGAGACAAAAGTCATGCATTTTCTTGAGCTTCTGCGTGATAAGATAGGATTTGATGTGCTTAAGAGTAAGGTAGTGAAGCCTTTGACGGGTAAAAAAATTGCCGCATATTACGGCTGCCTTCTTCTTCGCCCTTCCGATGTACTCGCGTTTGACAATCCCGAAAATCCTACTGTTATGGAGGATTTAATTCGTGCTCTCGGTGCTGAGCCTGTAATGTATCCGATGCGCAATGAGTGCTGTGGCGGATATATTGCACTTGAAGATAAGGAAACCGCAAAAAAGAGAAGTTCTTGCGTAACTGCTTCGGCAGATGAGATGGGAGCGGATTTTATAATAACAGCGTGTCCGCTTTGCAAATACAATCTAACCAAAAATTCCGAAAAGACGCTTGAAATAAAATATTTTACCGAAGTTTTAGCCGAGGCTCTCGGAATAACTTTACAGGAGGATATAAATGAATAATAAAAAAGAGCAAATCCTCCGTATGAGCGGCTCTGAGGTTCAAAAGTGTATGAGATGCGGAAAATGCTCCGCTACATGTCCGTCATACGACGAGATGGAATACCATCCTCATGAGTTTGTGTATATGGTTGAAAAAGGCGATATCAAGCCTCTTATGGATTCAAAATCAATATATAAATGCTTGACCTGCTTCGCATGTGTCGAAAGATGTCCGCGAGGAGTTGAGCCTGCAAAGGTTATTGAGGCAGTTCGTCTTGAGGTAATAAGACAGCAAGGAATGAACCATTTAAAGACGGATATGATTCCGGAGTTACTTGATGAAGATATGCCATCGCAAGCACTTATGATGGCGCTTCGCAAATACGCTAAGTGAGAAAGGAGAGATTAAAGTGCAAAGAATAGGTGTTTTTGTATGCCATTGCGGAACAAATATAGCCGCTACTGTAAATGTAAAAGCTGTTGCAGAAGCTCTCGGTAAAGAACAATCCGTTGTATACTCAAATGAATATACATACATGTGTTCCGAGTCGGGACAGAATTTGATTAAAGAAGCTATTCGTGAGTACAAGCTGACCGGCATAGTAATCTGTTCCTGCTCACCGAGAATGCATGAAGTAACATTCAGAAAAACAGCAGAATCTGCGGGTCTTAATCCGTATATGGTAGAAATTGCGAATATTCGTGAGCAGTGCTCGTGGATTCACAAGGATATTAACGATGCTACGGAAAAAGCAATAATCCTTGGCAGAGCCGCGATCGCAAAGGTTATTTTGAACGTACCTCTTACAGCAGGGGAAAGTCCGGTTGTGAAGCGCGCTCTTGTAATCGGCGGCGGTATAGCCGGAATACAAACTGCACTTGACATTGCTGATGCAGGATTCAATGTCGATATAGTCGAAAAAAAGCCGACAATCGGCGGAAAAATGACACAGCTTGATAAAACATTTCCTACACTTGACTGCGCGGCGTGTATCCTTACTCCAAAGATGGTGGACTGCGCTCAGCATGAGAAAATAAAGATTTACTCATACAGCGAAATTGAGGCAGTAACCGGATTTGTCGGTAATTTCAGTGTAAAAATAAAGAAAAAAGCTCGCTATGTAGATGAAACCAAATGTACAGGCTGTGGTCTGTGTACCGAAAAATGCCCCGTAAAAAAAGTTCCGAATGAATTTAACATGGGAATGGACAACCGACGTGCAGTATACATTCCGTTCGCTCAGGCTGTTCCGAAAATTGCCACAATCGATGCAGATTACTGCAATATGCTGAAAAACGGAAAATGCGGTGTATGTTCAAAAGTATGTACGGCGGGAGCTATAAACTATAAGCAAACCGATGAGCTTATCGAAG
>JAZODB010000176.1:0-7090 GCA_045596785.1 Eubacteriales bacterium | reverse complement strand
GCAGGAAACGCGGTGGGGTGGGCAGATACCATGCAATTCAGTTTCGCTAAATCCCACCCCGGATGCCCGCGGGGGCTTCCCCGCAGGAAACGCGGTGGGGTGGGCAGATAATGTCAAGTTAAGTTATGCTTAACCCCACCCCGGCGCAAGCGTAAGTATAGCTGAACTATGAGAAACGGAGAGAGCAGATATGAAATACACAGTACCACAGAGGACAGCTGTATATTATAATGAAGGAAATCTTCTTTTGTCGGCGGCGGCAGGAAGCGGAAAAACCGCGTCGCTCACGGCGAGGATAGTGCGCCTTTTGATTGACGGAGAAGCGGAGCTTAGGGAGATGCTTGTTGTCACATACACGAGAGCCGCCGCCGCCGAGATGAAATCGAGAATCCGCCGAGCTCTTTCCGATGCGGTGGAGACTAACCGAAAAACAAATCCCACGATAGCCGCACGCGCATCAAGAGCGCTGTCCGCGCTCTCATCCGCGTCGATATCAACCATACATTCGTTTCTTTACCGCGAAATGCGGCAGTATTTTCCTGCGCTCGGTATGCCTCACGATACGAGAATTACCGATACGGGAACTGCGGAAACCATGAAATCCGATGCAATGCGCGATACCGTTGATGATTTTTTTGCAAAAACAGGCGACGACGGAGCGGATTTTATTTACCTTGCCGACGTAATCGGCAGAGCGAGGGACACAACCGCAATCGACCGTGAGCTTCTTTGGCTTGCCGATAAGCTTGCCGCATGCGGAATGAACGAGCGAGACCTCGGCGGATTTGCGGATTCTCTTGAGAAATACGCGCGGAGCGAAGATGGATTTTTCGCCACGCTCATGGGGGATGTGGTACGGGACTGCACTCGGGAGTTTGCGGAGCACTATCGACGCATCTTTTCGGATATTGAGGGCGAATTTGAGTCATATTGCGTTGTAGCCGAAAAATACGGTGCTACGTTATCGTATATTGAGGATTGGCTTGCGCGCCTGTGCGGTGAAATTTGCTCAGCCGAGGCTGATTATCAGCGTGTGCGCGCGCTTTTTTCGGATTACGCTCCCCCTGCGCTCGGCAGACTTGGGGCAAAAAATGCCTGTGATGTGTCTGAAAAATTCAAGTTTTTCCGCGACAAAATGAAAAAAGACCTTTCCGCGCTGACGGAGGACTTCTACACGAGCGGCGAGGACGAAGCGAAAACCGCGGCGCGCGAGACAGCGCGGATTCTGCGCTGTGCCGAAAAGGTCATCGGAGAGTATTTTGTGCACCTGCGCGAGATGAAAAACTCCCGCTCCGTTATAGATTATTCGGACCTTGAAACCATTGCGCTGAAGCTGTTCACGGATGAAAACGGGAGCGCGACCGAGGCGGCGCGAGAGGTCGGCGGAAAATTCAAGTACATATTCATAGATGAGTATCAGGATACAAACGCAGTACAGGATGCCATTTTCCGCGCCGTGTCGCAAAATTCCGTGAGATTCATGGTCGGAGACATAAAGCAGTCGATTTACCGCTTTCGCGGAGCTGAACCGCGTGTTTTTTCGGGCTACCGCGAGAGATGGGCGGCACTGTCTGACAGCGAGCTTATTCCCGCCTCTGCGGAGCACGATTTTTCTTCGGGGAAATCCGCATTATCCTCTGACGGTCGTTCGCTTTTCATGAGCGACAATTTCCGCTGTGCCGGCGCGGTAATAGATTTTGTCAACATGATATCGGACTATACGCTGAGCCACGGAGGGATTCCGTACACCGAGCGAGATGCGCTTATTTGCGCGAAAAACGGAGGGGAGAGTGCGAAATCTCCCGTTGAAATAGTTCTGATAGAGAAAAAACGAACCTCGTCGAAAAACTCCGAAGGCGATGCTTCCTTCGACGATACGGTTTCGGGAAATCCCGAAGCCGCTTACGTCGCGGGGCGAATTGCCGCAATGATAGGCAAATACTCGTCTGACGGTGAGCGCGTTATATCTCCGTCGGATATAGCTGTGATAATGCGGAGTCCGGGAAGCTCTGCGGATGATTACGAGCGGGAGCTTTCCGTGTACGGAATCTCATCCGTCACAAAAACATCTCGTTCGATTACTTCGTATCCGTCGGTGATGCTGTGCGTGTGCCTGCTTAATTTTATCGACAATCCGATGCGCGATATCTACGCGGCAGGCGCGCTGTGCTCTGCGGTGTTCGGCTTCAGCCTTGCCGAAATTATCGCGCTTCGCGAGAGAGCGGGGGATTTGCCTCTTATTACCGCTGTGAACGGAATTTCGGCGGATTCGGGAGATGATGCGCTGTCGGAGAAATGCCGTGCGGCGGCGGAGCGGCTTGAGAGATACAAGACTGTGTCGCGCGGTATGGCGTCTGACAAGCTTCTTGAGTTTTTGATTCGCGACACCAATCTTTACTCGATTTCGGGAGTCAGAGGCTCGGGCGAGGAGCGAGATGCAATTGACAGACTGTGCGATATGGCACGGGCATACGAGATGAGCGGTGTGTTCGGCGGACTTTCGGGCTTTATTGACTACATTGCGGAGTCGGGGTCTGAGGAGGATGGCGGTGCTTCGTCGGCAGATGCCGCAGACTCGGTTTCGATAATGAGTATTCACTCGTCGAAAGGGCTTGAATTTCCCGTGGTATTTCTCGCTGAGTGCGGAAAACGGCGTAACGCCGCCGACGAGAACGGGACTGTGCTGTTCGACGATGTTTTGGGACTTGGGATGATGATTCCCGACAGTGGCGGACTTGCACGGTGTGATACGGTTCTTCGGAAGGCGGTTTCGGAGAAAATAAGGCGCGAGTCCGTTGAGGAAGAAATGCGTATGCTGTATGTTGCCATGACGCGCGCGGAAAACAGGCTGATTATCACGGGGAAAACAACGGATGCCGAGGGAGAGGCGGCTGAGGCGGCGGCTCTTTCGGAATACGACGACGGATACACGGCGGTGCGCTCGTCGAAATACCTCGAATGGATACTCGGCGGTGCGGCGCGAGTCGGAGAGCGGGAGTTTTACGTGATTTCCGCACTTGATTCTGCTGAAATTTCATCTGGGGAGCGGATTTTCGGATTCGGAAGTGCTGAGAACACCACAGTGCAATGTGATGTGTCGGCAGAGGAGCTTGAGTCGCGGTTTTCTTTCGAGTATCCCCGTGAGTTTCTCGCGAAAATTCCGTCGAAGCTGACGGTATCGCGGCTGTATCCGGAGATTCTCGACGAGAACGGAGAAGCGGAGCTTGCATTTGCGGAGCATGATTTGTCGGAAAATGATGCGCCGCGCCCATCATTTATGACGGGCGTGCGCGAGGGAGGTGCGGAGCGCGGCAGTGCCACTCACCTGTTTATGCAGTTTGCGGATTTCGGACAGCTTTACGAAAACGGAGCGAAGAGCGAGCTTAGGCGGCTGACCGAGGGTGGATTTATTTCCGCCGATGCGGCAGCACTTGTGGATTTGCGTCAGATAGAGCGATTTGTCTCAAGCTCTCTTATGGACAAGCTTCGCCGCTCCGATATGGTGAAGCGTGAATTCAGATTCAATGTTCAAATGGATGCGGCAGATTTTACCGATGATGACAGCCTTTCGGCGAAGCTCTCGGAGAACGGTGTGAAGATTACGGTGCAGGGAGTCGTGGACTGCGTTTTCCGCGATCCCGATTCGAAAAAATTGATTCTCATTGATTACAAAACCGACCGCGTAACCTCTGATGAGTGGCGTGACGCCGCCGCCGCAGATGCCGCTTTTCGCGAAAGACACAAAAATCAGCTTTCTTACTACAAAAAAATCTGCTCGCGCCTTTTCGGCGAGCAGATTCACTCGGCTTTGATTTATTCAACAGTTCTCGGACGCTGTATCGATATGGGAAAATAGGGATACGGCAGAATAATACGGCTCCTCATAAAGCTGTTTCTCTGTGAGGAGCTGTCGTGTTTTTATGGCTCAAAAATCGCCGCAGGATAAAGACAAATTTCGGCGCGTGCTCAATCTTCGGCAAAGCGGATGGTTTTTGCGGTTCCGTCGTGGGCGATAACCGAGCGTGGGAACACGGATTTTGCCTCCGCGGCGAACTCGTCGGGGAGGGGCATGGCGGGACTGAAGTGCGTGAGCCAAAGCTCGGCACAGCCTGCGGCTTTCGCGAGACGCGCGGCATCGGGTATTGTCATGTGACCCGATTCGCGAGCGCGCGCGGCTTTGTCTGCCTCGAACATTCCCTCGCATATGAGAAGGTCGGCATCCGCCGCCATAGTTGAGATAATATCTGTCGGACGGGTGTCGCTTGCATATGTCACGTGGATTCCGCGGCGCGCTTCGCCGAGAATCATCTGCGGAGTGAAGCCGTCAACCGTCTCTCCTTTTTGAAGCCGCGACCAATATTTCATCGGAACGCCGTTTGCATCTGCTTTTTCGCGGTCGAATTTGCCGGCGCGATTAAGGCGCACATCATATCCGAGACATGCGCACGAGTGGTTAAGCTCGAATGCGGTAACGGAGAAGCCGTGCGCGTCAAAGGAATCGAAATCCGCAAGCTCTTTTGTACGAATCCTGAAAGGAAGCTCCGGCGCGATAATCGTGAGTGATTTTACGATTTCGGCAATTCCGCGCGGTCCGCATATCAGCACAGGCTCGCTTCTTCCCTCGTTTCCCATTGAGAGAAGAAGTCCGGGGAGACCGCTGCAATGGTCGGCGTGGAAGTGAGAGAGGCAGATTACGGCTATTTTTCCGAGCGAAAAGCCCGCTTTTTTTATTGATAGCTGAGTGCCCTCGCCGCAGTCGATTAGGAGACCGACTCCGTTATATCGCAAGTAACAGCAGCTCAGAAATCTTTCGAGGTGCGGCACTGTACCGCCTGTGCCGGGCAGACAAATATCAAGCATACAAAGAATCCTTTCGGAATAAGTCAAAATTACAGTGGACAGCGGAGTTGTTTTTTGCCGAAACCGAAGTTTTGATAAAAAATAACCCCACTGTGCCGTTTCGAAACGAACGTATAGAAACCCTGCTCACGCAAGGACGGTGCCCTCTCCGATGGTTTGTGCTCCCAGCTTCCTTTTCGCTGCGGTGGCGCGGAATGCGTCTCACGGCAACGGAGGGAGGTCTGCATCCCCGCACCGGAAGTCCGGGCTCCTTTTTACTCTTTGTGGGTTTTTACGTTCATTTCTATTTCGTACACAGCAGGGCTGCAAGCGCCGAAGCGCTGTTAAAATCAGTCTTCGTCGTAGAATATGTCGGAGAACTCATCGTCAAAAATGTCGGCTATACGTTCGAACTCGTCATCGTCCTCGATTGTTTCGAGAATGTCGTCGCCGTTTTCGTCAACACTGCACTTCAGAATAACGTACTCACTGCTTTCTTCTTCGCCGTCTTCGTTCACGGGAATCAGAGCTTTGTAAACGCCGCCCTCGTGCTCAAGTGTGCCGAGCAGAGCGAAGTGAAGTTCGTTGTCATCCTCGTCGGTGAGGGTGTATATTTCGGGATCGTACTCTTCGTTTTCTTCGATTTCATTTTTCTTGTCGAAGGGTCCGTCGTTCTTATCCATAATTATTGTTACCTTTCAGATAGTATTTATGTGTAAATCGGTCTATAATTATTGTACAGCGAAAACCGATTTTTGTCAATAGCAGATTTAGGTAATTTTAATCATTGTGCTCGCTTGATTCAATATTTCCCGAGGCTGTGGCGGAATATTATGCTTTGCGCCTGTGTATGCGACGAGAAGAAGATTCAGGGTGAACAAAACCGAGGCAATGCTTGAAAAATCAAAAATTTCGTTTTTCGCAAATTACCATATGATTATATATGTTTTGCCTTAAAAAATCAAGTGTTTGGGAGAATAATGTGAGGATTTATTTTTCACAAGAGCCTCATAAGCCGAACTTATCGTCATTGACAAAATACTGTCGAATATGATATAATCATATAATTAAAACAAATCGGACTTTAAACGGAGAGAGGAAATATGAAAAAGTTAAGCGTTCGTGTTTTTGCCGCAATGCTGTGTGCACTTGCGGTGTTTACCTCATGCCTGAGACAAACGAGCAATATTTCTGATAACGTAGGCGTCGGACGTGATACAAAAGATTCATCCGAATCGCCGCACAGCACAGACAGCGAAAACGACAGCGACAGCGGAAATTCATATACTCCGCCGCCGCTTGACAATCATACGGATACAGACAGTGAGTCGCTTGATTTGACATCCCCCGTGAGCGTGTGGGAGCTGAAAGATGGCGTGTTCACCTACAATATACCAATGCCGGTCAGGGATTTGTCAGATTTGTCAGATATAAAATCGGCAAGCACAGCTCTTTTCGAGGACCAAGGTAACGACACCACAGGCTCGTGGTTCTTCGGCAAGGTTGAAAGGAATCTTGAGACAGGCGAGGTGACGTACGTCTGGGACAGATATAAGTCTACTCTTGATGCGATTGATGAGTACGGTGGGATATACCGCGGCAGCTCCGAGGAAAAGGTCTGCTATATAACCTTCGACTGCGGATACGAGAACGGATATACAGGGAAGATTTTAGATACGCTGGAAGCGAAAAATGTGCCGGCGATATTCTTCCTGACGGGTCACTACATGCGTACCGAGGAGGAGCTTGTCAACCGTATGATTGACGAGGGGCATCTTATCGGGAATCATACAGTCAATCACAAAAACATGACTGACGTTTCGGCAGAGACGTTTATTTATGAAATCGAAACCTTTGAAAATGAGTTTTACGAAAAATATCCGAACGGTCAGCCGCTGAAATACTATCGTCCGCCAATGGGGGCATGCAACGAATGGAGTCTGAAAATGGCGGATAAAATGGATATTTGCACAGTAATGTGGTCGTTCGCTTACTATGATTATGATGTGGAAAATCAGCCCGAGGTGTCGGTGGCTCTCGAAAAAGCCAAAAAAGGACTTCACAACGGATGCGTGTACTTGTTCCACACGGAATCCTCAACAAATACGGCTATGCTCGGAGATCTTATCGATTGGATTCGCGACCAGGGTTATGAGATTCTTCCGATTTGCGAAATAAAATAATATCTACGCTGACGCCGGGGTTTAGTTTACGCTTGCGCTGGCGCGAGTAGTAGAGAATACCTCGTTTC
>JAZODB010000175.1:0-4643 GCA_045596785.1 Eubacteriales bacterium | reverse complement strand
ACCGGTACAACAGACGACACAACAGGTACAACAGACGATACAACCGGTACAACAGACGATACAACCGGTACAACAGACGATACAACCGGTACAACAGACGACACAACAGGCACAGATGATACAACAGATACAACTGCTCCTCAGACATTCGACTTCATCGCAGCAACAGCTGTTGTAGCTCTCGTATCCACACTCGGTTGCGCTGTTATCAAGAGAAAATAATTAAGGTACCCGTCATTGTGACGGATATCGATACCGCCACAATGACATACCTCACAGGCACATAAAAGGTAATTAATTGCCGCAGTAACATTACAGCCTTTCCATGGGTTAGAAAATATTATCTCTGATTCCATACCATACATGTGGATATCGATAGGCAGAATCTGCCGAAGATATATTATATCGCAATAAATTTTACATAGGAGGCGCGTTATGATTAAAAAATTACTCGCACTTGTCCTTGCATCATTGATGCTCACATCGGCACTTACACTTGCCGCATGCTCAAAGGACGACGACACAAAGAACCCCGACACATCAAAAGACTCGGAGACCGAAACCGATACCGAAACCGATACCGAGAACGACATACTCGGAGATCTCGCTGCTAAGGATTTCGACGGGCAAACCTTTAACGTACTTGCTGCAGTAGAGGAATGGCAGTACCACTTCATTACCGAGTACACCGGTGAAGCTTTAAACGACGCAATCTATAACAGAAACATAGAAATAGCGGACCGCTATAAGATTGATTATCAGTACAAATTCTTCCCCGGCTTCTCGAGCGGTATGGCAAGTGTTATCGACGCACTCAGAGCTAACTTTGAGGGCGGCACAGGTGACTACGATATGGCAATCGGAAGCATAAGCTACCTGTATCAGAACGTGTATTCGGGCTACCTTATGGACCTCGATACCGTTCCGCACCTCTCTCTTGACGAGCCTTGGTATATGCAGGGCGTTAACGAGGAAATGAAAAAATGCGGCAAGAACATGCTTGTTGCCGGATTTGCTGACCTCAACAGCCTTTGCTCCGCTTTCGTTACATTTGTAAACCCTCAGGTTGCGAGAGACGCTCAGATTGAAACCGATTTCATGGCACTTGCAAGAGAAGGCAAATGGACCTATGATGAGGTTATGAAGCATGCCGAAATCGTAGGAAAAGAAGTTGACGGTAAAGGAGAGCGCAGCTCGGAAGATATTTACGGTATCACCTCCTCTGACGACTATATCAAAAGCCTTGCATATAGCTTTGGCTATAAGTACTCCACAGTTAACGAAGACGGAACTCTTACTCTTACAGGTCCTACCGAAAAAGCGGTGGATATCAACACAAAGGTATATAATCTTATAAACGATACCTCATACATCTATTACTCAGATGGCTATACTGCAATGAGAGAGCTGTTCCCCGCAAACAGAAACCTGTTCGTAATACAGAGAATCGACCAGTGTGAGTATGAGGAATTCTTAAACATGGAAGAATACAAAATCCTTCCCGCGCCGAAATACGATGAATCGCAGGCAAACTATGTTACATCGGTTGTTCCCGATGTATTCGGTATACCTGCAATCGTAAAGGATATCGAAATGTCCGCACTTGTTTTTGAAACAATGTTCAGACTCGGCTATGACGATATTTATCCTGAATACTACGAAAAGACACTCAAGAGAAGATACGTTTTCGATATGGAAAACGCAGAGATGATAGACATAATTTATGCGAATACATACTGTGATTTCCTTTATATGAATCTGTACCTCGAAGGAGTCTCTGATTACCTATTTAAAATCGGCAAAACCAATAACTATGTATCTGCAACCAAGTCGAGCGTTCAAGTGATTGAAAATTTACTTCAGTCGAAACGCGAAGCTTTGATTGAAAATGAATAATTAATTTATGTCGGAATTTTTCCGACATAAATTACTGAATGGCAAAAAAACAAATCAAATAAATGAAATGAGGCAAAAAATGTTAGAGAGCAACGTACTTTTTGATGGCGTAATGCCGGCGATTGTATCCTGCGTGGATGAAGACGGCGGAGTTTATGAAAATACCACTCGCCGTATTATTGATTGGCATCTCGGCGCTGGCGCAAAGGGATTTTACATTTGCGGCGGTACCGGCGAGGGACCGGTTCTCCAGAAAAAAACAAGAATGGAAATCGCTGAAATTGCTAAAGATGCTGTTGGAAATCGCGGTAAGATTATCTCCCACGTCGGAGCCATTGATTTAAAAACAGCGGTTGAGTTGGCAGAACACGCAGGCAAAATAGGTCTTGATGCGGTATCCTCCGTTCCTCCGTTCTTCTTCGGATACGGCGAAAAGGAAATCGCAAACTACTACAAGGCTATTGCAGAGGCTTCCGGTCTTCCCGTGCTGATTTACGCTTCTCCGTTGTCAGGCATAACAATCACATGGGATATGGTTGACAGACTCATGGATATCCCCGGCGTAATCGGTCTCAAGTGGACTAACTACGACTACTACACAATGAGACGCATCAAAGAGCTCCGCGGCGGAAATATCAACGTAATCAACGGACCCGACGAATGCTTGCTTTGTGGTCTTGTTATGGGAGCCGACGGAGGTATCGGTGCTACATACAACGTAATGCCCGGTTTGTTCTGCGATATATACAAGAATTACCGTGAGGGTAACATCGAAGAGGCAAGAAAGCTCCAGTTCAGAGCTAACCAGCTCATAAATGTTCTGATTAAGTTCGGCGTTGTTGCGGGTATAAAGGATATTCTTAACATGATGGGCTATGACTGCGGCTATCAGGTATATCCTCAGAAGCGCTTCACCGAAGAAGAGCAGAAGGCGTTCCGCGAAGCTGTCAAGGCTTTGTCGTTCGACGAATTGTACTATTAATTGGATTCCCACAGGGAACAGGAGGAAAATATGGATTACAAAAAATTATTTGACCTTACGGGAAAGATTTGCATAGTAACCGGAGGTACAGGATATCTCGGCTCCGAAAACGTTAAGATTCTTAAGGATTTCGGTGCAACGGTTATTACCGCTGATATAAGAGCGGCTGAGGAAAGATGGGCAGGCGCTCAGCAAAGCTTCAGTGATATGTTCGTTGAATGTGACGTTTCTTCTACCGAATCGATAAAGAACTGCTTCAAAACAGTATTCGATAAGTACGGCAGAATCGACGTTCTCGTAAACTGTGCAACCTATGGCGCAGGATACGGCAAGGAAAGCCAGCTTGAATTTATGCCCGATGAAATGTGGGGCATAGGTGTTGATGGCACACTCGGCGTAGTTTTCCGCGGTACACGTGAAGTTGTGCCCTACATGAAGGCGAACGGCGGCGGCTCCATCATCAACTACTGCTCAATGTATGGTATTGTATCCCCCGACCTCAGAATCTACGGTGACAATCCTCAGAAGCAGCCGGGCAACTACGGTGCAGGTAAAGCAGGTGTTGCTCAGTTCACAAGATATTCCGCAGGCGCTCTCAGCCAATACGGAATCAGAGTAAACGCTGTTACCCCCGGTCCGTTCCCGAATCCGAAGAATCAGGATGATGCTGCTTTCAACGAACAGCTCGCAAACAAGACAATGCTCGGCAGATTCGGTCAGAGCTATGAGATGGCAGGCGCAGTACTTCTTCTTGCGTCTGACGCATCTACCTTTATGACAGGTTCCAACATCACCGTTGACGGCGGTTGGACTGCGTGGTAATTAAGGAGCCGGACATGATTAAAAACAACATTAAAGGCGTCGATATTTCTATAATTTCCCTCGGAACGGTTCAGCTCGGACTTAACTACGGAATAAACAACAATAACGGAAAGCCCGACCGCCGCACCGCATTCGATATTTTGAACAGCGCGATTAACGAGGGCATAAACACACTCGATACTGCGGCTGCGTACGGCGACTCTGAGGCGGTTATCGGCGAATGGCTGAAAACTATCCCGGCAGAAAAGCATCCATTCATAGCAACAAAGCTGAAGGCACTCGACCACAGCTCTCTTGCAAATCTGCGCGAAGATGTCAAGCGTAAGGTGGAGGAGTCAAAAGAAAATCTCGGACTTTCTCAGCTTCCGCTTCTGATGCTCCACAGCTGCGACGAATATATCTGCGATGTTGAAAACATAACCAAGGTGTTTGATGAATTGAAGAGCGCGGGAGATATAAAATTCAGCGGAATTTCCGCATACGCGCATCACGATTACGGAATAATAGCAAATTCCGGATTTGACGCTGTTCAGATTCCGATGAATTTGTTCGATTGGCGTCAGGTTGACTGCGGAGGATATAAGAAGCTCGTCGAGTCGGGCATGATGATATTTGTGAGAAGCATATATCTTCAGGGACTTATTTTCCGCGATTCAGCAAAGCTTGAGGATGATATGCAGTTCTGCCGCGAGACTCTCGAAAAATTTGAGGGCTTCTGCGAAAAATTCGGCATGAGCAGAATTCAGCTCGCACTTTCGTACGCTGTATCGATGCCCGGTATAACAAGCCTTGTTCTCGGAAGCGAAACCGCCGCTCAGGTTGCGGACAATGCATCTCTTATGAGAAGCGTTACAAAGCTCACCGACGAGCAAATGGAAGAGCTTCACGTGGCGTTTGGCAATACAAGCGAGCGTGTTCTTAATCCGAACAAATGGCCTAACGC
>JAZODB010000174.1:0-3210 GCA_045596785.1 Eubacteriales bacterium | reverse complement strand
CCTTGCCAAAACAGCGTGTGTAATTGAAAAAATAATAGAGAGCGAGTTCGGTATAACGAAAAAAATTCAAATCTGCAAGAGCAGTAATGCCGAGGAGCAGTATGCTGAATTTATGGCTCATCAGCTTGAAAGATTGAACATTGAATCAAATTACATTGCCGCAGAACACGAACGACTTTCACAGGAAGCTGCAAAAAACGCACAGAAAGAGGAATCTGTAAAATCAGAAGAAGAAAAGTCGGCTTTGCCGAGGGTTGCTTCATTGTTTGATGGTAACGAAAAAATTGAATATTTAGGGGAAAATATAGTAAAATCCGGAAAGATAACATTCGATTTATCATCTCCGGAACTTATTTTTGGAGAAGTATTTGATTTATCAGAAGCAGTGCCGCTCCGCTCGATTAAAAATACCCAAAAAAACTGTGTAATACTGTGTGAAATATTTGATGTTCACCAAAAAGAAACACGCCGCGGAGATAAAGTGATGTTTACAATTTCCGCAACGGATAAGGATTCGTCAATATACATAAAAATCACTGTGCCTATTGAATCGGCGGCAGAAACGGAAACACTGTTTTCAAAAGGAAAGGCATACGCAGTACGCGGAAGCATAAAACGTGATACATTTGATAATGAGCTTTATATGCAGTACAGCGATGTATTGAAAATCGGCACAGTAACCAGAATGGATAAGTCTGCTGACAAACGAGTGGAATTGCATCTTCATACCTGCATGTCTCAAATGGATGCTACAACAAAAGCCGACGATATAATTAAAACCGCGCACAAATGGGGACATCGAGCTGTGGCTATAACCGACCACGGAAATCTTCAAAGCTTTCCTGTAGCCATGCTCACCGCCGACAGTCTTAATGATGAAATTAAAGTTTTATACGGAGTTGAGGCATACTATGTTGATGATACCTCGCGTGCAGCTTATCTTGGCGATGATCTGACGTTTGATGATGAGTTTGTAGTGTTCGATATTGAGACAACGGGACTTTCTGCAGCCACATGCAAAATTACTGAAATCGGGGCTGTAATTGTACGTAATGGGGAAATTCTCGGGAAATTCAATTCCTTTGTAAATCCGGAAGTTCCGATTCCGAAAAATATTACCGAACTCACAGGAATAACGGATGAAATGGTAGCTTGTGCTCCGAAAGTGGGAGAGGTTCTTAAGGATTTTTTTGAGTTTATCGGAGAACGTATGCTTGTTGCACACAATGCGTCGTTTGATACGGGTTTTATAAGACAGGCAGCCGAGGAGAATGGGATACCGTTTAAAAATCCGTTTCTCGACACTGTGGCGATTTCACGTTATATGAATCCGGACCTTAAAAATCATAAGCTTGATACTCTTGCAAAGCATTACAAGCTGGGGGACTTTAATCATCACAGAGCATCTGATGATGCGGAAATGCTTGCCGCTATTTTCACATGCATGACTACTCGACTTAAGGAAGAGGGAATAGGAACGATATCACGCATGAATTTTGCGATGGCAGAAAAAGCCGACCCGCTTAAACTTAAATCGTATCATCAGATTATACTTGTGAAAAACCGGGAAGGTATGAAAAATCTGTACAAGCTTGTCTCCGACTCTTACCTCAAATACTATTACAGACACCCGAGGATACCGCGCAGCAACCTTGAGAAGAATCGCGAGGGATTAATTCTCGGTTCGGCATGTGAAGCCGGAGAGCTTTTCTCCGCATTAATGGAGGGTAAATCAGAGGCAGATTTAATTGAAATTGCTAAATTTTATGATTATCTTGAAATTCAGCCGATTTCAAATAATGCATTTATGATAGCTGACGGCAAAGTAAACGATGAAGAAGATTTAAGAAATTTCAATAGGCGTATAGTTGAAATCGGGAAAAAAGCAGGCAGACCTGTGTGTGCAACATGTGACGCACATTATAAGAATCCCGAAGATGAGATATACCGCAGAATTATCCTCACCGGTCTCGGATACAAAGACGCAGACCGCGAGACGAAGCTGTACTTTAGGACCACAGAAGAAATGCTTGAAGAATTTTCTTACCTTGGAGAGGCGACTGCTCGCGAGGTGGTCATAGAAAACCCGAATAAAATTGCGGATATGATAGAAACCGTCCGTCCGATTCCAAAAGGGAATTATCCGCCGCATATTGATGGTGCGGAGGAGGAGCTTACGGATAAATGTTGGGCGCTCGCAAAAGAACTTTACGGAGATCCGTTGCCTGAGGTAGTTTCTGCAAGACTGTCGCGTGAACTTGATTCAATAATTTCAAATGGTTTTGCAATAATGTATATCATCGCAAGAAAGCTCGTTGAGAACAGCGAGGAAAAAGGATACCAGGTAGGCTCAAGAGGTTCCGTCGGTTCATCGTTTGCTGCAACAATGGCAGGCATAACTAAAGTTAATCCACTGCCGCCTCATTACAGATGTCCGAATTGTCGTTGGACGCAGTTCTTTGAGGGCGGTGAGGTAGGCTCGGGATTTGATTTGCCGCCTCTCAAATGTCCAAAATGCGGTGCGGAATGTGCGCGCGACGGACACGATATTCCTTTTGAGACTTTCCTTGGTTTTAAGGGCGATAAAACTCCTGATATTGACCTCAACTTTTCGGGAGATGTTCAGGGAGACGCACATAAATTTACAGAGGTTCTTTTTGGAGAGGGAAAAGCATTTAAGGCGGGAACTATCGGAACTCTTGCTGACAAAACCGCATACGGTTTTGCGGCGAAATTTCTCGAAGGCAAGGGAATTTCAGTAAACCGCGCCGAAATGGACAGGCTGATAAACGGTTGCCTCGGAACTAAGCGAACAACAGGACAGCATCCGGGAGGGATAATAGTCGTACCTCGCGAGTACGAGATTTATGATTTTGCACCTGTTCAGCATCCGGCGGATGACCCCAATTCCGACATTATAACAACCCACTTTGAATTTAAATATCTTCACGATACGATACTTAAGCTTGACATACTCGGACATGATATTCCGACAAAATATAAGAGACTTGAGGAGTATACAAATACCAGTGTGCTCGATGTGCCAATGAGTGATCCTGCGGTGTATCGCAGCTTCACGAATACAGACACGATAGGAGTTACACCTGAGCAGATAGACTCAAAAACCGCTACTCTCGGACTTCCCGAAATGGGTACGAGATTTATTCGAGGAGTTCTGATGGAAGCTCAGCAAGTCGGATCGTAGCCATG
>JAZODB010000173.1:0-3796 GCA_045596785.1 Eubacteriales bacterium | reverse complement strand
TGACAAAAGCAGTACAGTCTCATTAAAGACTGTACTGCTTTTTGCCCACAAACAACTCTCTGTATGTATGCTTCATTTTTTACTCCGTTATCTTTTAATCTGAAGGTCGTAATGTGGGTCGTAAGCTTTTTCTTCGTCTGTGTATTTGCGGAGGGTGTTTATTACCTTTCCGTCGTGGAACTTACGGTCGTTTATATCTTCCTCTGTTCCCATTACGGTCACGTGAGCTGTCGATATCGTGTGAGCATTCCTGTATCATTACAGAGCAGGTCGTAGGTGGGATGCGTGCATACCGTTCCGTTCTTTACTCCCGATTCCTTAGGATTGTATCCACCGGGAGCAATACAGTTCACACGGATACCGTCTTTACCATATCTTCCCGCCATGTACTTGGTCTTTCCAACCATTGCCCCCATTTCACAAAGTCCGAGTGAAATATTGGCACCATATAATCCACGACCTCCGGTAACAATGGCAACACGTCCTTCAAGACTGAATAAACCCTTTGTATGTCTCACATTGTCCCTTAAATGCGAACTTTACCTACAATTTTCTTAACGGATTGTACGCCATCGGTGTTGCAGCTCGGCGCATGGGCATCCTGTGGGAAGAGAACCACAAAATGTCCGGCTGTCAAGTGAATAGGAGTTGCATCCGCTTCAAAAGAAGCAAGCAATGCTTCAATAGATGTATCATACGGCTTTGTAATGTTTTTCAGCTCGCTTGTAGATTTCACATAAATTGTTTCCTCTCCCTCAACCATATACATAACATCAATATACTGTTTATGAGCCTCCATAACAGCACCGTCAGTATCGTGGGTATCATATGCACAAACATTCATGAAAAGATTATCCCCGTCAAGGACAACTCTGCCGGTAACATAATTGTCCGCGCTTATTTTCTGAGCTTCGGAAAGAACGCGGTCAATACCCGGGTTAATACCTGCGTAAGCAGCTGCATTTTCAATTTTATCAAAAATCATAATTATACTCTCCCAAAATTATGCCCATGAATATTTTGCGACTCCCTGGGCTTAAAAATTAAATTTCGCCAATGCGACGCATTTCAGCTTCTACTATGGATGATGCATTTGCTCTCGGAGGGCAAGTATAGTCAGGACCGTAGTTCCCTCATATCCAAGCAAATTCATTGCTATATCAAAGCACTCAACCTGTTTCGTCGTTTTCCCATGATGCAATACAACTACTCTCTCCTTCAAGTTATGCAAAATCCATAACATGGTCGTCACGGATTTTATTAACACTTATCATACTTCATAACCTTCATATTGCTGACAAACTATCGACTTCCCGTAGGTTAATCGATTATCATATTTATCAGTTTTGCGAGGAATTGTCAATATTGTTATATGTAAGTATCTCAATGGTGCTGTTTTCAGGGAGCTCATATGAAAGATTTGTTTCTTTCGGTACTGCAATGCGGAATTTATTTACTGTTTTGCCATTATCGGTCACCTTTTCAAATGAAGCCGCAATGATACCATGAACGGTCGGGACCGCACATTTCATATGTGTAAGGTCACAAACATTCGGTTTAAAATATACACCTCTGTGATCAAAGCGGATACCCATAACATATGCGCCGAGCAAATATACACATCCTCCGCTCCATGCATGAGAAGGAATATTCCATTTCGCGTCAGGGTCATTAGGTGAATATTCCCAGAAAGTACGCGCCCCTTTTTTGAGCATTGTTCCCCACACACGACGCATAAGCTCCATACCGTCTTCGGGATTTCCGTAAAGAAAATGGCACTCCGCTTCGTACATACTCATCGCAGGTGATATTGTTGCTATACCTCCGCGAACCTCCTTATGCGGTACATTGAGCAGTGCGGTACCATAAGGGGTCCACAGATTCTCCTTCACTGTATTGAGCACCGACTTTATGCGCTGTTCATCAGCCAAGCCAAACATAATTGATACGATATTGTTGTCCTGTGCAATATAGTCTCCCATAAAAGGATCCATGTACGATTTTTTCTCATCGGACCACAGATTCTCGTTGACAGCCGATTTCACTTTCTCTGCTTTCTCGCTCCACTCAGCCGCGAGAGCTCTCTCGCCGTAATCCGCAGCCATCTCCGACATGCATACAAGTGAACGATAAAGAAGTGCGTTAAGGTATGATTTTTCACCCAGACGGTGACTTGAGCATGTCCAGTCAACTTGACAAAGATCAAACGTAAACGATGCAATGAAACAACGCTTTTGGAAGATAAGATTATCGAACCCCACTTTTTCAAGAAGCCATTCGAGAACGATGCGCTCCTCGTCGAAATAGCGCGCGAGAAACTCTTTATCCCCCGTTATCATGTAGTGATTGTACACGCAAATGATACGCCATGCAAAGTAGTCCCATTGATGAATATTTTTATTGAATTTGTTGGTAAATACAACGCCGCCTGCCGATTCATCATGCTTAACGCTTAGGGATGTATTCATCATATCCGAATTTCCGAACGCATAAAGGTCTATCCAAGCATCAATCGCACCGTCACCGGAATAGAACTCCATCTCATTTCGCGGACAGCTTTCGTATTCCTGCTGTTTATTCACATGCAGAGTGTATCTTCCCGTCTCCCATGCTGTATTAAGCATATCGTCAGAGCAGGTGAAATATCCTGTTTTCGTTACAGGCATAATGCACGGGCGCACACGGATATTTTTAAGAACCACATTCTTTGCTTCCGCAGGAAGAGTGATTTTCAAATACCGAAAAGCGCGGCGGCGCAAATTCAGCCAACTGCCCTCGCCTGCATGCAATGTTTCTTTGACAGACAGCTTTGCAATGAGACCGCTCTCAATATTGTTAAAGTCATCGACCGATTCGGTATAGTCATAATACTGCTTGACAACCGTGTCTGCTTTTGATTCATAATCCAATTCGACATATCCAACAACAATCCTTCCGAAATCAAGAATAATATCAGATGCTTCGGAAGTAATATCATTCACTGAAAATGCACCGTCATTCTCAGTCATATTTGTGGAAATAACTTTATCGTAACAGTAAAATTCAGGAGTATCCGTATCGGCATATGTTTGATACTCCTCACCAACCACATCTATAACAGCAGGGTCGAACTTTTGCCTATGCAATGCAGGCTCAAGCCACTGTGCGGCATTTTTCCACATCATTTCGTACTCAGCCTCGGTTACACGGAGTGCCTCAGTCGCAGGTGCTTTTCCCTCCTCGGTTTCCGCTATCCAAGAAGAATCGGAGGCTATTATTTCTCTCGTTCCGTTCATATACTCAATACAAATTTCAATAGCAGCACTGCTCCAATAAAAGCCGCACTGTTTGTACCATTGCTCACTTACAGTCTGAAAATACGGTCCGCCCATAACAATCTCAATAGTATTTTCACCCACATGGAGCTTTGATGTAATCTCGTGACAGTTCACACGCTCCGGAAGTCTTCCCGTACCACTGATTATAAAAGTACCGTTAACAAAAACAGCACAGGTACAATCCGTTTCAAAACGAATTGCGGCGGACCGCAATGCTCCGTTTACTGTAAAAACTTTCGTATATTTTGTCCATTCACTGCCACTTTCCTTTTTTGTACCGATCCAACTGATTTTTGGATTTTTCTCATTCAGCCACATACTGTAACCCCCTGCTTCCGCATTTAGTAATACGACAGAATATATTTGTTCTGCCATATTATATCATATCATAGTTATTTTTAATAGTATATAACAAAAAAGCTCATTATCGGTATACCTTATCAATATAATCGTAAGTAAGCTTAAAATTGGTGTTGACA
>JAZODB010000172.1:0-2382 GCA_045596785.1 Eubacteriales bacterium | reverse complement strand
CCCTGTCCTTTCTGTGACGTCAAAATGATTCCTTTTTAAAATTAGGATTTCCATGAGAATAAGTGGGGAGAAGCTTGGGGGAGCAAATGTCGTTTTCAAGTCCGTTTTTTTGTATTTCGTTTTTGAACGAAATGACATGCTCAAGAGACAATTTTCCGCAGACCACATTCTTTGATTTTTCGGAAGCACTTCTTCCCGCATTTCTTCCAAAAACAATGACATCAAGAAGTGAGTTGCCCATCAGTCTGTTTCTTCCGTGTATTCCGCCTACCACTTCACCGGCTGCATACAGATTTTCTACGCAGGTCATCCCATCTGCCGTTATATCAAGACCTCCGTTTTGATAGTGGAGAGTCGGATAAACGAGAATGGGTTCTTTTCTTATATCAATTCCATATTTTCCAAACATACGCAGCATTGCGGGTATTCTTCGCTCAATAGTGCCTTCTCCGTTTTTAAGCTCAATCATTGGAGTATCAAGCCATACACCGACGCCGTCGGATGTTTCGATACCATTGTCTCGGTCAGAACACTCGCGGATTATGGATGCCGCCGAAACATCACGTGTTTCAAGCGGGTGCATGAACACCTCTCCATTTTTATTCACAAGTTTTGCGCCGAGAGAACGAACTTTCTCTGTAACGAGCGCACCGAAAATCTGCTCCGGATATGCAGCTCCTGTCGGGTGGTACTGAAGTGTATCGGCATAAAGAAGCTTCGCTCCCGCACGATATCCGAGAACAAGACCATCGGCTGTTGCTCCATAGTGATTTGAGGTCGGGAAGCCTTGATAATGCAGTCTTCCTGCGCCGCCTGTTGCAAGAATTACGGTTTTCGCACGTGCGATTTTCAGTTCTCCCGTTTCCATGTTCATCAGAACTGCGCCGGCACAATTTCCATTATCATCGAGTATCAGCTCTACCGCTGAGGTAAAGTCTATTACTTCAATTCCGAGATTGAACACTTCATCTCTCAGAGTGCGCATTATTTCGGCACCGGTATAGTCGCGAGCGGCGTGCATTCTTTTTCTTGAGGTTCCGCCGCCGTGAGTTGTAATCATTGTTCCGTCGGGGGATTTGTCAAATTCAACGCCAAGGTCATTAAGCCACGCAATTGCGTCAGGAGCATCATTTACAAGTTTATACAGAAGTTCGGGCTTAGCCGCAAAATGACCGCCTCCGAAAGCGTCGAGGTAATGGACTGCGGGACTGTCATTAGGCTTGTCTGCTGCCTGTATTCCGCCTTCAGCCATCATTGTGTTAGCATCACCTATACGCAGTTTTGTAACAATTGTAACTTTTGCTCCGTTCTTATGAGCTTCAATTGCAGCAGAGGCCCCTGCCCCACCTCCACCGATTATCAGAACATCAGTATCGTAATCAATACTGCCGATGTCAACTTTTTCCGGAGAAATACGGCTGTTGGCCTGCAGAAGCTCAGCAAGCTCATGCGGAACCTTGTCGCCTTTATTTACCCCTATTTTCAGTACGTCAAACTCGGATTTCTTATAGTCCGGGTGATAGGTTTCAAGAAGCGCATCTTTTTCCTCGGCTGTCATTCTTCGTGGTTCGAGAACCGCATTAGCCGCGCGTGCCGCTTCAACCTTTTTCATAGATTCAAACATTTTGTCGGTGTACATATGATGCTCTCCTTTCTTATTTTTCAATTTCCCTGTTGTTATAGAGTTCTTTCATTTCCGAAATCGGCTTATTCATGAGACTTTCAAGAAGTTCTTCAAACGTACCGTTTTTGATTTCCTGCACTCTGTCACGAAGATGTTTTGATTCGGGGGCAAGATATTTACCGTTAAGACGACGTGCAAGAAGTGCCACCTGTGGATGTGAAATGCCAGCAGGACATCTTGAAGAACAAACTCCGCACATAACGCAGTCAAAGCTCTCCTCTGCACATTTCTCAAAATCTCCCCTTTGAGCATATGCTATGTACTGCATAACGTTGAGTCCCTGAGTACATGATTTTGTGCACGCATTGCAACCGATACATGCATATATTTCGGGGTAAAGCTGCATCATTATAGCTTCTGTGGGCTTAACTTTTTCCATGTCGTAAACTTGCTTAACAAGAGGAAAGAAAGGAAGCGTTGCAATATACATATTATCTTCAACCTTAGTCTGACAAGCCAGACACACTTTTAACTCCCTATCGCCTTTGATTCTGTATATTGTCGCACAAGCACCGCAGAATCCGTTACGGCATCCACAACCACGCACGAGCTGATAGCCGGCGTATTCCATTGCACCCATTATGGTAAGATTTGACGGGACTTCATACTGCTTACCCATAAGGAATACATGAACCATATTTTCCATATTGTTTCTCCAATCAGATAATTAATTAATATTCATCGGGAAGCTCATCAAG
>JAZODB010000171.1:0-2019 GCA_045596785.1 Eubacteriales bacterium | reverse complement strand
CTCTTGCAGATGAAGGAATCATCAAGGGAACAAGCGAGAACACATTCTCACCCGCGGCTAATATAACCCGCGCAGACTTTGCAGTTCTCCTTGTCCGCGCATTCAAGCTCGCAAGTGATAGCGAAGAAAACTTCGCTGATGTTTCCGCTTCCGACTACTTCGCAAAAGAGCTTGCGGTAGCTCGCAATACAGGCCTTGTCAACGGTATCGGTGAAAACAAGTTCGCACCGAGGAGCAACATCACCCGTCAGGATATGATGGTGATCGTTTACAGAGCACTTACAGGAATGAACAAGCTCAATGTAGGGGACGGCGTCCTCGACGTCCCGCAAGCTCCCGACTTTGACCAAGTCGCAGACTATGCAAAAGAAGCAGTCGCAGCGCTTGTCAATGCAAAGCTGATAAGCGGCAAAAACGGTCTCATCGACCCGACGGCATACACAACACGCGCCGAAGTCGCAGTATTGATTCAGAGAATCCTCGATTTCGTAAAGTAAAAACAAAACAAAAACACATCGCATGGAATAAAGACCGTGCGATGTGTTTTTTATTCAATATGTTATTCATTGCGGTTGAACGATGCCGCGTATTCCGAAGGAGAAAACCCTGTCCTTTTTTTGAAGAAGCTCGAAAAATAGCTTGCGGAAGAGAAACCGAGCATTTGTGATATCTGCGTGTAATTGAGCGATGTCGTGCATAGCATCTCCTTTGCGCGGTTTAATTTGAGCTCAAGAAAATATTGCATCGGCGCGCAGCCCGCAAAGCGATAGAAGAGCTTTTGTATGGTTGAGGTGCTGACGAAGAATTGCTCTGCCATATCCTTCAGCGTCAGCGCCTTATCAAGATTCTTGTTCATATATCCGGATAAAAGGTCAAATTGCTCCTCGGCGGAGAGCTCCTTGTTGGAGCGCAATGCTGCTGTGGTTTCAAATTGAGAAAGATGAACGTCAATGAGGAAAAGCTCCATAAGATTTTTGAATTTCTGAAGCTCGAATGCATTGGCGCGCTGATGGAGGCTGACTCCGTCGCTGTAGCCCTTCGGCGGGCAGTTGATAAAGAGCCTTGCGCCGATTGTGATAAGCTCAATAAAAGCCTGCTTCTGCTTTGCATTGAGCGTTATTATTTTGTTGCAGAGTGCTGAGATATCCGAATCTGTCCCAAATCCGATAATAGATATAACGGAATGGCTTTTGCTGATATTGAGATGCAGTGTTTCGGGCGGGCAGACCATGAGCTGACCTGCCTTCAGGGAATGCAGTTTTCCGTCAATCATCAGCTTGTGCTCCTTTGTGCATTCGTTAACATAAAAGAGCTCATAAGTAGAATGCTTGTCGGGGTCCACCTCTTTTGCGAACATGGAAACATTATGAAATAATACCGACAGATGAGTGACGGATATGCAGACAGGTAAATGATGCTTGAGTTGTTCGGGCATAATCATAACACCTCATCAAATAGTATAAGTTTTTTACTGTTTTTTATATATATTTATATCCCTGAATGAAATAAAATAAACTCATCCGAGGTAATCTGAAAGCTATTCCCCGAAAAAAGTATATACTGTCGGAGAATAAAAGTCAAGACTTCGGAAAGACGTCGGAAATTTTTGGGAGGTAAAGTTATGAAAAGGAAATTGTTATCGTTATTTGTTGCGGTATGTATGGTTTTGTCCCTCATGCCGACAATCTTCGCGGCATTAGGCACAACGTATGACTACACGTTTAATCCGGGTGTAGCGAATAGCACAAAAATAAAGAACTACGGATATGAAGACACAAACAATGTGTGGGCATGGGCGGGGTCAAATCCCGCAGACAGCGGACCTGCAAATGCGTATGCGCACAAGTGGGGAATCTGCACCAATACAACTGCCAAAGGCCGTTGGCTCGCGCTGAGAATTAAAATCAATGAATCCGGAATATATTCCGCATCCCTTTTGCATGCCAAGAGTAAAAGCAACGGCGGCATAGGAAAATTATATCTTCTTCCGGGAGGCACAGCCGATATTGAATCTGCGAT
>JAZODB010000170.1:0-16400 GCA_045596785.1 Eubacteriales bacterium | reverse complement strand
AAAACTTTTCGGAGAATACTGTATGATAACAAAATGTTTTGTCACAATAACTCTTATTTCGTTTGTGTATGCGGTTTTCAGCGGAAATATTTCATCTTTAACAAATGCCGTGATAGACGGTGCGTCCCAAAGTGTGCAGCTGTCATTGGAGCTTTGCGGCATGTCATGCTTATGGTGCGGAATAATGCAGGTTTTTAAAGATGCGGGGATTCTCGAACAGGTATGTAAATTTCTTTCCCCGGTGCTGTCATTGATTTTCCCGGAATCATGGAAAAGCGGTATCGGAAAATCGGAAATCACAGCCGCCATATCCGCCAATCTCTTAGGAATAGGAAACGCCGCCACCCCATATGCGCTCTCCGCAATGAGAGAGCTTGACCGCATTAATCCATATCCGCATGCTACATCGTGCGATATGGCAGCATTTGTCATTCTCGGAACATCTTCTCTTAATATTGCACCGACAACGCTTATAACATTGCGGCGTGCCGCAGGCTCCGCTGAGCCGTACTCAATAATCATTCCTGTTTGGATATGCTCTCTGAGCTGTGCGATACTCGGAATAATCCTCATAAAAATATTAAATCACACTGCACTTTCGGGTAAAAAGAATGCTTGAAAAAATATCATCATTGACAATTCCGATTATAATACTCATACTATGCATATGCTTCTTAAAAAAGCCCAATCTGTTCACCTCATTCACAAACGGAGCGAAAGAAGGACTGAAAACAACCATAAACATTCTTCCGACTCTCACACTTTTGCTCGCCTCTCTGACAATGTTTAATTCAAGCGGTGCGGCAGATGGTATTGCAAGCATTTTATCACCGATTTCCGAAAAAATAGGAGTCCCTTCCGGGATAATTCCGCTCGTTATAACTCGTCCGTTTTCAGGCTCTGCCTCAATGGCCGCCTTTGCATCACTGCTTGAAAAATTCGGAGCAGACAGCTTTGAATCCTTTGCCGCATCAGTAATTATGGGCTCCGGAGATACCATTGTCTACGTTATATCAATATATTATTCTGTTACAAGAGTAAAGAAAACCGGATATGTTCTTCCCGTAGCTGTTTTTGTGTCTTTATTTTGTGTATTTTCAGCATGTATCCTGACACGTTTTTTTATAAATTAATGTATATAGTGATATTTGTAAGGATAAAATAATTTGTACAATATCTTAAAAAGAAGGTAAAAAACATGAAAATGCTTCGCGGATGTCAGAAAAAAGTTTACTTCATGAAAAACGTGGGTGGCGCTTATTTCGAGGAAGCCTACCTCATTTTAAAGAAAGACTTCACGGAAACAAATGGGATGTTACTGAACCATGACCTTGCCACTGAAGCTGACAGAATCATAAGAGAAGCGTCAAACTGTTTTTCGCGAAACAAAAAAAAAGGGCTGTTTTTTAATCGTGCGATAGCTTTCGCACTCGGCGCAGCTTCCTCGTCAGCCATAATAGGAACTATCGCTCTTATTATCGGGATTTCATAATTTTCCGACATTTGGTAAACTTTTCATTAATCGAATTATTTTCCTTGACGGAGAAGTTTTTGCGGTGTATAATATATATGGATTAATTTGTTGTCGAACGGATTATGTCAGCGCAAGGAATGTATCTTGAATTCGGGTTAGATGCAACCCCCGCCGCCTTCGGGGATTGCTGATAATTTCAAGCTCCGTTTTCTGATAATTTTTGTGACGCAGACATTTGTGATTTTCCGTTCGAATTTCGAATTGTTATGCTCGTAATGTGTTTTTTCTATGCCCATTAGAGGATAACTGTGCAAATTATTCGTGGTACATACCAATATGTGAAACAAACTTTTATATGAAAGGAAAATTTATGACAAAAAAACAAAACAGCAAGGTGCGCGTAATGATGCTCGGCGGACTGAACGAAATAGGTAAAAACCTTGCTGTAATCGAATACGAAAACGATATGATCGTTATTGACTGCGGTCTCGCGTTTCCTGATGAGGATATGCTCGGTGTAGACCTTGTAATTCCCGATTTTACCTACCTCGAAAAAAATGTATCTAAAATACGGGGCATCCTACTCACTCACGGACACGAAGACCACATAGGCGGTCTCCCTTATCTGCTTAAGCAGATAAACGTTCCAGTATACGGAACACGACTAACCCTCGGCATTCTCGAAAACAAGCTTGCTGAGCATAAATTGCTCGGTGAGCGCGAGCTTGTAACCGTAGAAGCAGGCTCGGTACTAAAGCTTGGGGTTTTCAAATGTGAGTTTATCAGAGCAAATCACTCAATAGCAGATGCTTGTATGATAGCCATACGCACACCGGAAGGAACAATACTTCACAGCGGTGACTTTAAGCTTGATGTTTCGCCTATCGGCGGAGAAATGATGGATCTGACAAGAATCGGAGAATATGGAAGAGAGGGTATTCTTCTTCTCATGTGTGAAAGCACAAATGTCGACCATCCCGGCTTCACTCCCTCTGAGCGAAAGGTGGGCGCATCTCTCGACAACATTTTTATGACAAACACGGACAAAAGAATAATAATCGCCACTTTCTCCTCAAACGTACACCGCGTTCAGCAAATCATTAATTCGAGCGTAAAATTCGGAAGAAAAATTGCGATAACGGGAAGAAGTATGCTGAATGTTGTCGGTGCCGCCGTAAGTCTCGGTTACATGGAAGTTCCGAACGGTTCGCTGATTGATATTACCGAAATAAACAGGTATCCATCTGATAAAATCACAATCATTACGACCGGCTCACAAGGTGAACCCATGTCTGCTTTGTACAGAATGGCGTTCTCAGATCACTCACAGGTTGAACTGACACCTCGGGATCTTGTAGTGCTATCATCCCATGCAATTCCGGGAAATGAAAAGCTCGTCAGCCGCATAATAAATGAAATGTATAAAAAAGGGGTCAGCGTTTATCACGATGAAGCAGTGGTACATGTTTCAGGTCACGCTTGCCAAGAGGAATTAAAGCTGATTCATGCCCTTACAAAGCCAAAATTCTTCATGCCCATCCACGGCGAGTATCATCACCTTATGCAGCATAAGGAGCTTGCCGAATACATGGGAATGAACCCGAAAAATATTTTTATCTGCGATATAGGTCAGGTTCTCGAACTCCGCCATGATACCTGCAAGAAAAACGGAACAGTTTCGGCAGGACGCATGCTTGTCGACGGATATGGTGTGGGAGATGTCGGAAATATTGTTCTCCGCGACAGACGTCACCTTGCACAGGACGGACTTATTGTTGTCGTTGCTACTGTTGACGTAGATGAAGCAACAATAATTTCAGGTCCGGACCTTATTTCCAGAGGATTCGTCTACGTGCGTGAAAGCGAAGAACTCATGGACAATGTGCGTGAGCTCGTTCGCGGAGTCCTATGCGACACGCTTGATTCCGGAGTTACCGAATGGACTCAAATGAAATCAAACGTCAAAGATGCACTTTCAAAATATCTCTACAACAAAACAAAAAGAAAACCCATGATTCTTCCCGTAATCATGAATGTATAACCCGAAAGGAAAACAACAATGGTACGACACATAATTTTATGGAAGCTTAAATCCGAGTTTTCGGAAGAAGAAAAATCAGCAGCACGTGCCGAAGCAAAACGCCGCCTTGAATCACTTAACGGAAAAATCGACGGAATGATTGAACTTAAAGTAATCATAACGCCGCTTCCCACGTCAAACGCTGACATGATGCTCGATTCAACCTTTGAAACAGCCGAAGCTCTTGCCGGATATCAGATCAATCCTCATCATCTTGAGGCGGCAGGATTCGTCAGAAGCGTCGTCGAGCAAAGACTCTGTATCGATTTTTGATATGGCATACAATAAAAAAGCGGAGCTTTTATCTCCCGCAGGAAATTTCGAAAAATTAAGAGCCGCCGTAACGTACGGAGCAGATGCCGTTTATCTTGCGGGAAAGAACTTCGGCATGAGAGCCGCATCAGCAAACTTTAGCCGAGATGAGCTTATTGCGGCAGTATATTATTGCCATAAGCACGATGTAAAGCTATATGTGACGGTGAATGTAATGCCGCACACATCGGAATACGCCGAACTTCGTGCTTACGTCAAGTTTCTGTCAGATATAAAAGTAGACGCCGTAATAGTTTCCGATATCGGTGTTTTTATGATGGTGCGTGAAATCGCTCCCACTATGGAAATTCACATATCCACCCAAGCAAGTGCGGTTTCAGCACAATCATGTACGGCGTGGCACAAGCTCGGCGCATCTCGCGTTGTTCTCGCACGCGAGCTTACACTTGCCGACATACGCGAAATCCGTGCGAACATCCCCGATTCCCTTGAGCTTGAAGCGTTCGTTCACGGGGCAATGTGCATAGCGTACAGCGGTCGCTGTCTGCTGTCGAATTACTTCACCGGGCGCGATGCCAATCACGGAGCGTGTGCACAATCCTGCCGATGGAAGTATTCTCCAACGGCTATGGATATCGCAGAAGCAAACAGACCTGACATTCCGTCAGTTGCCTCCGCAGAAGAAGAAAATGGCGAGACTTTCTTCATAAGTTCCAAAGACACATGCATGATAGAGCATATTCCCGAGCTTGAGGAATCAGGGATTACAAGCTACAAAATCGAAGGACGCGTAAAAAGCGCTTACTACACAGCAGTCGTTACAAATACGTACCGCCTCGCAATAAACGAATACCGAAAGAACCCCGCTGCATACAAATTCGATTCTGCTTGGGCAAACGAGCTGCAAGGTGTAAGTCATCGTGAGTACGGCACAGGATTCTTCTTTACTCCGCCGCATGAAAACGCCAACACTGTAACAGAACTCGGATATATTCGCGAAAAGGCTTACATCGCAACAGCCGTATCGGATGCTTCAGTACCCGACGAAAACGGACTTTATGACGCACTTTTTATACAGCGCAACAAAGTGAGCCGCGGAGATATAGTTGAATTAATATCCCCCGGCAAAATAGGACGATCATTTTCCGCTGATTCATTGCGCAATGTTCGCGGAGATATAATTGAATCCGCCCCGCATCCATCCATGTATTTCAGATTGAAAGTGCCTTTTGAAGTTCATGCGGGAGATATAATGCGGCTCGGCTAAGATAAGGAGAACAATGTTTATTGAAATAATTAAAGCTTTCTTCCTTGGCGTAGTTCAAGGAATTACCGAATGGCTTCCCATATCAAGCACAGGTCACATGATTCTTTTTGACGAGTTTGTAAAGCTTGACGTGTCAGCCGAATTTATGGAAATGTTTCGCGTTGTAATACAGTTCGGCTCTATTCTCGCCGTTCTGATTCTGTATTTTAAAAGGCTTACCCCATGGGGAAAAGGAAAAACCGAAAACAAAAAAATCTGCGATTTGTGGATTAAAATATTAATTGCGGCTATCCCGGCAGGAATTGTGGGAGTTTTGTTCGATGATATTCTCGATAAATATCTCTACAACTACATAACGGTGGCAATCGCTCTTATTGTTTACGGAATTGCATTTATCGTAATCGAACGAAAACGAAAACACAAAAGCAGCCAAATCAATTCCGCAGAAGATTTCAGCAAGAAAAACGCTTTGGAGGTTGGACTTTTCCAAATGTTGTCGCTTATACCGGGAACATCGCGTTCCGGTTCTACCATAATCGGTGCAATGTGCGTCGGGGTTTCAAGAACAGCCGCAGCAGAGTTTTCATTTTTTCTCGCAATTCCCGTTATGCTCGGAGCAAGTGTACTGAAAATTGCAAAATACGTTTTTAACTGCGGTATTTCGTTCACCGCTACCGAAACTGCGGTAATGCTCGTAGGCATAATCACAGCATTTGTCGTATCACTTATTGCAATAAAATTTCTTATGGGGTTTGTGCGTCATCACAGCTTCGAATCATTCGGGTGGTACCGAATATTCATCGGCGTGGCAGTTCTGATATATTTTGGAGCAGTACAATAAATCACAGTTATCCATAAAAACATTAGCAAAATACAATAAAAATCACGCAGATTCGTTATAAGAATTCTGCGTGATTTTTCAATTTTAAAATTTAAATAAATTCGCTTTCGTCATAATTCATGAGTTTTTGTCTCGTGATAATGTGCCAGCTGTTCTCCCCGAAGCTTCCGAATTTATTCTCAATTGCCTGTGCCACATATTCGGGATTAAGGTAATTTTCCGCGTCCGCTGACGTTACAGCGTAAATTGTGAGAGCTTTATTCCCACATTTCGCGCTGAGCGATTTTATAAGCGATGTAATATCACATTCGCGCTCTCCGCTTTTTGAGCGCTTCATCAGAACAACAGGGTGACGGAACATCTCCTCAATTTCACGGCAGTCATCATCACTTACGTTTACACCGTTGTACTCGATTATATTAAGTGCCCATTTTATGTCGGTCAGCTTCCCTATTTGTTCATAAACTTTGGTGATTTCAATTCCGTTCGGCATAACCTCGCGAAGCTTAGATTCTATATCTGTATTTGAAATAGATTCCATCAATCGTATATCAAGAACCTCACACTCTCCTCCGCATCCGACAGACAGAGGCGTAGCAAAAACAAGCTTCGGCTTAGGGTTAAAGCCCTCCGTATAATAAATGGGAAGTCCGGATCTTATAACCGCTCTCATAAGAGTTTTCGACAAATCAAGGTGCGAAATATAGAGCATAGCCCCATATTTTCTGAATCTTACTCTGACATGCCGCGCGGGTTTTATTTTACCCTTAGCATTTGACTCGGGAGTTATGGCAGGCAATTCCGAATCGGATGTTATTCTTCCCGCACTGTCGTAACTGTCGGGATGACCGGGGCACCAACGGCAGAATTTTTTATCGACAAGCCGATTCGCTCCGCAGCCCGAGCAATTTTCTTTACACGACGGAGTTGAAGCGGCAGCCTGCGCCTTGTGTCTTTCCGAAAGCAAAAACTCTTTTGTTACTCCTGCCGATATCATATCCCACGGAAGAATCTCATTATCGGGTATCGTTCTATTGGCGTAAAATGACGGATCTATACCCACCGTTTCAAATATATCCATCCAATTTTCGTAATCAAAATACTCTTCCCATGCGTCAAATCGCACGTGACGCCGCACAGCTTCCTCAAGAGCGGCAGACAAGCGTCTGTCACCTCGCGCAAATATAGCTTCCAACCGCGAAACAGTCGCATCGTGGTAATTATATCTGACCTTCCTGTCGGTTATTTTGGAGGAGAGAAACTGTTGCTTATCAGTCAGCTCTTCTATCGTGTTTTGTCTCTCCCATTGAAAAGGAGTATGCGGCTTCGGAATAAAGCATGCGACAGACAGAGTCACCTGAGGCTGCCGAGCTTTATTGCGATTTGGAGTGCGGTAATATTCGTCAACTACGTGTGAAGCGAGTGTCGATATTCCCTCTATATCTTCATAGGTTTCGCCGGGGAGTCCATCCATAAAATACAGCTTTACCTGATTTTTTCCGGCAGCATAAGCTACACCTGCCGCACGCAAAATCTCCTCCTCGGTTATATTTTTGTTAATGATATCGCGGAGACGGGCAGTTCCCGCTTCGGGTGCAAAAGTAAGCGTACTCGAGCGTACAGTCGATATTTTATCCATAAGCTCCTTGGTAAAGCTGTCGGCACGCATTGATGGCAGAGACAAATTCACCATCTTATCGTTGGTCCATGTGAGAAGCCTGTCTGTAAGCTCGCTGATTTTTGTATAATCGCTGATAGAGAGAGACGAAAGTGAGATTTCGTCATAGCCGCTGTTCTCAACGAGTGTTTTTGCTATACAGTCAAGCGTTTCCGGAGATTTTTCACGTACCGGACGACAAACCATGCCGGCTTGACAAAATCTGCATCCTCGTATACACCCTCTGAATACCTCAACTGTAACTCTGTCGTGAACGGTTTCAATGTTCGGCATGACAGGGTTCAGAGGAACATAACATTTATCCAAATCCTGAACAATTCGTTTCTCAACAACAGATGGGACACGCTCATCAACTGTATTTATTTGTGATATGGTTCCGTCTTCGTTATATGAAATTTCGTACAGAGAAGGAACGTAAAATCCTTTAAGTTCCGTTGCGGCACGATATAAAAAACTGCTCTTTGTATATGTTCCTTCGTTTTTCATATCAAGATAAAGCCTTGCAAGTTCAGGCAAAGCTTCCTCACCCTCACCTATCGAAAAAATATCGACAAACTCTGCAACAGGTTCGGGGTTATAAGCGCACGGTCCGCCTGCCAAAATAATCGGACAGCTATCGTCACGTTCGTCTCGTCTTAGCGGAAGCCCCGCAAGGTCGATCATATTCAGCATCGTTGTATAGCATAGCTCATACTGCATGGTAAAAGCCACCATGTCAAATTTACCCACCGCGTCACCGCTTTCGTGAGTAAAAAGCGGAATACCACGGTTACGCATTTCCTCTTCCATATCAACCCACGGCGCGTACACTCTCTCACACCAAACTCCGTCAACACTATTGAAGCAGTCGCAAAGAATGCGCATACCAAGATTGGACATGCCGATTTCATAGGTATCAGGGAAGCAAAAAGCAACTCGCATTTTCACTTCATCCAAGTTTTTATAAACGCTTCCCGTTTCTCCACCGGTATAGCGTCCCGGCTTCTGAATTTTTGAAATAAAGCTTCTTATATCTTCTCTCATTGCAAAAATACGGGGGAATATTGAGAATTCCCCCGCATCTCCCTTTTATATTTTTTGGATATGCCGTCGTTATCTGATGAAAATCTTAGAAGAAATAATCATCGGAATCAGCCAAATAAGCTGATACACAGCTATAAACAGCGAGCTCAGTGAATCAAGTGAATTCGACAGTGTAAGGAGCAAAAGTATCGCCACACTTATCATTACCGACAAAACGCTCAATGCAATATTGGTTTTCTTTGTATGCAGGACTTTCCCACAGTATGATACAATTTGGAGAAGGGATTTCGGCGAACCGCAGGTTACAAGTCCGCTGTCAACCTTTTCTTCATACATTCCGACCTCATCTGCGCTTGAATAGCGTACAATCTTGAGAGGCATACGTCTCATATTCAGTTTTTTCGCTATCATACGCTCGTCAATATTGGGATCAAACGTACGTACACATACATAAAGTCCGTTTCCCGAGAACTGCTTAAGGATAAGGTCTATATCAGCATCCATAACATACTTTATATACATTTTTGCGACAAGCTTGCTTTCGCGGAACATATACATAATAGAAAGCTCATCTGACAAATCCACATCGTCCTCTGCTGCACTGTCGGGAATCTCAAGTCCTCTTTCCGCCAAAGCTTCGCGATTTCCGAAAATTATATTTACTCCGTCAACCTGAGTTGCAAGAAATCCCGCCTCTGTATCAAATATCTTTACGTTATCCGAATTGCCCATATCTTTTGTAGCTATTTCAAACACATCCTGAAGCGGTCCGCCTGCATATGCAAATACAGACGAAGCATAATACAGTACGCGGTCAATTCGTGCATTGTTATATATACGTATGTTTTGAACCTTAACAGAATATGACGGGAACACATTTTTATCGTCAAAACTGATAATTGATGCATTGGAATACTCTTCAAGGGAATTCTCACCTATAATTGCACTGTCGTATTCTCTTGCCGCGAGGTTTGCCCTATAAAAAGGATAGCTGAAAGTTAAGTAAATTGACATAGGGGCTATTATCAGCATAGAAGAATAAATCACTTTGCAAACTGTTGCAGCGTCTCCGCCTTTGAAATTCATAAAAATTCCAAACAAAATCGCAATTGCAAGCGATATACTCATCAAAAACGTCATAAACGTATTTGTGTTTTGATTGGATTTTGAAAGCCTGCCGAAGAAGCCGTCAATAAAGTCTGTCTTTTCTATCTTCATTACATCGCAAATATCATCAGCATCAGCAAATGCTCTTGCCTCTCCCTCAGACTCTTCGTCAAGAAGACGGCGCATTATATGCTTTGTTTTCTTGTTTGCAATTATTTTGAAATTCATAAGCTCGCGTTTATTGTTATAAATCGCGTAAACTAAAGTGAGAAGAGCAGACAAAGCAACCACAAAGTTAAACATAACAGGCTCAGTGGGCGAAGCAATAACTCTCGACAAAACAGCTGAGTACACTATTCCCGCAATCGTAAGGAGTGCAGTCATACTCTCGGGACGAGGTATACCGCGGAATATAAATTTAAATCCATCGACAATTTGGTCGAAAGCACACACACATGCCAAAAGCATGAGCTGCAAGCTCGTCATAATATAGACTACCGGATAAACCGCGGGGTCAAACACTCCGGCAAATTGTTTTTCGGAGCCCGTAAACAGCTTTGTCAGAGCAGTAATGTTTTCAAAAATCAAGAGAACAGCAGTAAACACGAGACATATTGCAAACTTTATCCAAAGTGCTCGGCTTTTTGACGCAAATTCCTTTCTGAAAGTCGGAATTTGCGTTTTATCAACAAATTCAGGGTGGTCAAGCTTATTCGATTTAATGTCACGTCTGTTTTGTCGCTCTTCAAACTTATCGCCGAGAGCTTTGGCCTTATCCGCTTTATCCCCATTCTCTCCGTCAAGTCCAAAAGCTATCATAAGATTGATATCAGTCGGGTCATAGTTGTCCTGCATGGAATCGGAATCAACAATATTATTTTCCTCTCCTACATCTGAAGTTCCTGACTCGGTTTCCTCTGATTCCGACACAACATTTTTATCGGAAATATCGGAACTGTAATATTCATCAGCAGCCTCGGCGGACTCAATTTCCTTACCGTAATACTCCGCCGCATCATCTTCATACTCATCGGTTTCATATACAGGCGCCTCTGCCTTTTTTCTTGAAAAAAAGCTGAAAAAGCCTTTTTGGGGTTCAGACTTTACATTTTCATCGTATTCCGAGTCTTTCTCCCTCTCCTCAATGTCATACTCACAAATGGTTTCTTTTTCATTGGAAATACGGTCATTGGGTTCAATATTATATTCACTCTCTTCAGGTGTTTCAAAAGCAGAATCAAGAGCATTTATCAAGCTTTCTTCGTTGTCAATATCACGAGTGCCATTTCCTCTGAGTCTTGATATTACGCCGCCCTTTGAGTCACTCTCGCTGTCTGAGTAATCGTTCTCCGATTCATATTCCGGCATATACTTTTTCAACAGCTCATTGATGTCGAGATCACTGTCCGATTCGTCAAAACCGACATTACTCGAAACGTCAATAGATTCATAGCTGTTTTCAAAGTCATAAGGTTTTTCTTCAACAAATTCCTCATTTTCCGTTACTTCCGAGGATGGACTGCGTCCTATTCTCTTCATAAGGTCTCCGGCTGTTACTCGGCTGTTCTTGTCTGTTTTATTTTTGTTCTTAGCCATAATAAGTACGTTGACTTTGAGCCTTGGCTCTCTGTCCTTCCTTTCATATGCTTTTTTTATTGATATATTTTCACTTTGCTCCGACGCTTCGCTTCGGTGCTCTTTTTTTATAATCCGCGGTCTTTTAAGCTTGAATCGCAGATGTTCTTTAATATAGTATCTCATGTTCGTTGGATTCTTGCGGCTCTGGTCAACAGAACCGATGCTGCTGTTGAAACATTAAGAGAATTTACTTTACCGTACATGGGGATAGATATTGTAAAATCGCATCGTTCTCTGACGAGCCGTCCGACACCGCGGTCCTCTCCGCCGAGAACAATCGCACACGGACACTTGAAATCAGCCTCATAGAAATCCATTCCATCTGCCTCGGCAGCAAAAGTCCAAATTCCTTTTTTCTTAAGAAGCTCAACAGTCTCGGCTATATTTACAACTTTTGCAACAGCCATATGAGCAATGGCGCCCGCGGAAGCCTTTGAAACAGCAGGGGTGAGACCGCACGCACGCCGCTCCGGTATAATTATCCCATGAGCTCCGGAGCATTCGGCGCAACGCATTATTGCCCCTAAATTGTGCGGATCCTCAACGCCGTCACACACAACAATCAACGGAAGCTCATCACGCTGTTTGGCAATATCGAGAATCTCGTCAACAGTCGAATATTTCTTTTCTGCAATTAAAGCCACAATCCCCTGATGATTTTCTCCGTCTGAAAGCCTTTCAAGCGCTTCAAAGGTGGAGTCAACTACCGTTATACCCGCCGCTTTCGCCTCGGAAATTAAATATGAGATTGAGCCGTCATGTGCCGAAACACAGATTTTATCAATAGGCTCCCCCGAGCGAAGCAATTCGTGAACAGCATTGCGCCCCACAGCCACATTTGACATTTGTTTACGCACTTGCTGAACTCTATCGCGGCGAGCACTATCCTCTCGCTTATTCACTGTCCTTCTTTTATTTTCCGAATATTTCTTCTTTTCAAATTTATTTTCCATTTCATACCATTCGAGTGTTTTATATAGGAGAAATGTATACTTGGAAAAATGTTTTAGCTCAAATTAAAACCAACATATCCTAAAACGCCTTTATACAATAACTCACTATAATTATAACATATTTTTTGAGTTTTGTATATATTATTTTGAAATAAAAACACATAAATTATTTTTTTATGTAAAAAAAGAAAGAGATACGGAGAAAAACCATATCTCTTTCACGCTGAGTCAGAAACAGTCCGCATATGAATCCGTGAATTTTGCAGTCACATACTGACGGAAATCGGAAACTCAAGCCATGCAGTAATTACTGCTGCTTCATAGCAGCGAAGCATTCGCTGCAATATACAGGTCTGTCATTGCTGGGCTGGAAAGGAATCTTTGCTTCCTTACCGCAGTTAGCGCATACAGTAGTGAACATTTCTTTGGGTTCACGACCTGCATTTTTTCTCTTATCACGGCATGCCTTGCATCTCTGGGGCTCGTTCTGGAAACCCTTTTCCGCATAAAATTCCTGTTCACCTGCTGTGAATACAAAATCGCTACCGCACTCTTTGCACTTTAAGGTCTTATCCTCGTACATCTTTTTTCCTCGCTTTTTTAATGTTGAAGTTTTTTTGCCCTCGGCGGGATATCACCGTCACCTTTGAAAACAACGCTCCCAAAGTTAAGCTAACCGGGCGTATTTATCTTAAACCCTTCACGGAAGGTTTAAAACACTTATTGATTTTTCAGAAGTCCTTTTATCTTAACTTTCATACGATATAACGCGTTGCTGACGGACTTTTCATCTTTACCGAGTCTTTCAGCGATTTCTCCAACGGACTTGCCAACAATATAATTATCAAATACTTCTTTTTCGAATACGGACAAATTTAAATCTATCAAAGACAGGAGTTCCGATGCGTTTTCAGATGAAACAATCCGACTCAGTGGGTCTGAAGTTTTTTTCCCCGAACGCACAGAAGATTCTTTCAACCTATCCCGACGTCTTTGCTCGCTTTTGTACTTTCTCAGTTCCGAAATAAGCGCATTGTTTACGCATATTTTAGAATACAACCCGAAGCTGACACTTTTTCCCTCAGCGTCAGGTCTGTACGACGAAGCGGCACGGAACAATGCCATATATGCGCACTGTCTGAGATCATCCTCACCAACGACACAATCGGAGTTGTGACCTGCCATCCCGAATGACGGTGCAAAACGCCTCACCGCGCTCTCGGTCATACTGCTGTACTCTTCCGCAAGCTCTGCAAAAGCACTTTCGTCACCCTGTTTGATTCTGTCCAAGAGTTCAAGCATTGCGTCACTCAAAATCAATACTCCGAAAAAGAATTACATGTTTTCTTATTACATTATACCATAAATAAGCGGCTTGTCAATAGTTCTTTAAAAAAAATTTAAATTTATTCTATTTTTTTGTTGTGCACTTTGCTTTTAAAGTTGTTGTTCGATTACACTTTTTTGTTAAATAACCCATTTTAATTAAACTATACCACATATACTAAATATATGTTTTCAATAACGAAATTATTCGACCTATTTTTCGAACAAATAATTGACATTTCCGGTCACCAATGCCACAATCCCACGATAGACCACATCGGGCTTGTCTTCAAAATTCATCCTCATACGCGAAACCTGCATGTATGAGTCCGCACGCAAATCAAGATTAAAAGCAAGTCCATCGCAATCATTGATGGAACAGTGGAATATATAAGTCCCATCCCCGACCTGCTCTATATCGTGCTTGACAACAGCTTTGCGTTTTTCGAGTGAAAGGTGACGCATAGCACTTATATAGCTTTTCTCGCGGACAGCAGAAAGCAGCAGATCGTCAGCCAATCCCTTCGCTATCATACGACCCGTCTCTGTAATCTCATACATATCTTCCGTGCTTCGGGTATTTTGTGATGATTCCGCACGACCATTATCTTCACCGGAAAGTTTTTTTATGTGATCAGCTTCAAGAAGCTCATGAAAATACGTTACAAAATCGAAATAGTCTACAAAACCGTCCCTTATTACAATCGTAGCCAAATCATTGTAATCAAGCGGATAGCCAATCTTATCAAGCAGATAGAGTATAAACACTTTTACCTGCTGCGGAGCGTGAAATATATCTGACATTTTATTTCTCCAATCGGCAAATAAACACGAATAAAATGTTTAGTAATAGAAAACTGTTTCGTCACAGATTAATCTTCGCGGTATTGAGAATAAAAACGGGAAGTTTTTATTCTCCCCGTTTTTTCGTTTTCTTAAGGTCGAGATTCAAATTACTTGCATATGATTTCCGGACTCAATCAACCCTCTGCCTCGGTATCAGTTGCAGCTTTATATGTCATATAATCTTTAAGCTGAGTTCTCTTAAAGTCTCTCGTTCCGTAGTAAGTCGAGCCTATGTTCGTAAGCTCTTCTTTCGCAACATATGCATCCTGAAGAAATACCAACGGGATTACAGGCATATCGTTAAGAAGCATTTCCTCAGCCTGATGGAGTATGGAAACTCTGTTAGCTCTGTCGTGCTCTGCATATGCCGAATCTATAATTGCATCATATTCCGAATTGCTATATCCGGAAATGTGCCCGTAAAGGTCGTATGTCTCGGAATTCATGTCAACGCCATTTCCGGAAAAATCAACTGCAAACTGTGAGAGTGCAGAGTATGCATCCGGGGCAAGCATTGTCATATCGATCGCAATTACATCAAAATCACCTGCCGCATACTTATCCTGGAATACATCATCGGATATGGTTGCGTTATCCACAAATGTGATTACGGGATCGACAGCCTCTACCGTCACGTTAAAGCCAAGATCTGTCCATACGCCCTTTACGTAATCTGCGATAGCCACATCGACTTCATTATTACGCACAGTAAGAGTAAATGAGCCCCTTGTCACTCCCGCTGACGAGAGAAGACTTTTTGCACCGCTTACATCGGCACTCGCGGAAATAATATCTCCGCCGACGGTTCTGAATTCTGTTCCGCTTGCGGAATCAAAAACTTTATGCGGAATATATCCCGTTGCAGGTTTTGCGTATGTAACAATGTCAGCGATTTGATTTCTGTCTATTGCCATGGAAAGCGCACGACGAACCTCAGGCTTAGAGAATAAAGAATTTTCAGTATTGAAAACGTATGTGTGCGTAGCCATCATATCAGTAATAACAGCCTTGTCTTTATATTCGGCACGCTTTGCAAGCGGGATTTCACCATCATAAAACAGTGTTCCGGAATTATAGGCATCAAGCTGAGCGGTGGAGTCGCCTATACTGTACTTACTCAAAAGTCTGTACGGAATAACGTACTTGTCAAGGTGTTCTTCTTTTTCATCATCAAGATAATAGTACTGTGAACGCTCAATTCTCAGCGTTTCACCGTAGGAAATTCCCTTCGGGGTGAACGGTCCGTTTGTGACAATTGTGGTTGATTTTATAGCCCACTCATCATCACCGTATCTTGTGATAACATCCTCACGAAGAGGCACAAGAGCAATTGAAGAGCAGTTTTCCATAAACTGATCTACATCAATCTTGCCCTCAAATTCAACCTTAATGACATATGTATCGACAGCCGCAACACCTATATCATCAACCGTTGCATCGCCCGTCTTGCAGGCGCGTGCATTTTTGATATCGTAAAGCAATGAAGCTGCTTCATTCTTTTTTTCCGGGTCAAGAAGTCTCTTCCATGAATATACAAAGTCTGCAGCTTGTACAGTACGTCCGTCGCTCCATCTGGTGTTGTTGAGCGTTATGAGAATTGAAAATTCATCTTCCGTATCAACATCTATTTCATATTCTTTCATCAACGCCTTCTGCCATTTTCCATCTGCGTCAATATATGTGAGACCTTCATAGATAAGGCTAAATAATTTCAGCATGGATTCATCGGTAATGCTCAACTGCGGATCCAAATTATAGACTTCCTCAGTAAGATATAAATCTATAATCGCGCCGACATCGTAATCACCTGTTTCTTTATTCTTAACAAGAGTTGTGCATCCTGTAATGGCAGACACACTCATCATCACCGTATCTTGTGATAACATCCTCACGA
>JAZODB010000169.1:0-10866 GCA_045596785.1 Eubacteriales bacterium | reverse complement strand
ACCATGACAGCGTTGGCGGACTTCGTGAATTTATCCGCGCGGGCGAGATTATGGGTATGCCGACAACATGCGGTGTTGAGTGCCGTGTGAATGTCGAAGGCACTCCGCTTCAAGGAAGAAAGGTAAACAACCCCGATCAGAAGTCTTGCGCGTACCTCGCGATGCACGGAATACCCCACCAAAATATAGATGAGGTTGAAAAATTCCTTGAACCTCTGCGCAAAAACAGAAACTCAAGAAACCGCAAAATGTGCGACAAAATAAGTGCACTTACAGCAGAGGTAGGAATCACACTTGATTTTGACCGCGATGTATACCCTTTATCCTTGGCTGATGAGGGGGGAAGTGTTACAGAGCGTCACATTTGCTACGGACTCACCAAAAAAATTACAGAAGCATATCCCGACAGAACAGCGGCATGTGATTTTATCGACAAGCTTTGCGGAACGGCAATGTCTCAAAAGACACGCGAAAAGCTGATATCCGCTCCCGATAATTTTTATGAGTACGACATTCTCGGCGTTTTGAAGGGAAATTTAGTTGAGAGATTCTACGTTGATGCGACTGATGAGTGCGTGAATATCCGTGAATTTACCGCTTTTGCGAAAAAAATCGGGGCTATTTCGGCATACGCTTATCTCGGTGACGTCGGAGAGTCTCCCACAGGCGACAAAAAGGCACAGAAGTTTGAGGATGACTATCTTGAAATTCTGTTTGACACACTGAAGGACTGCGGATTCTCAGCTGTTACATATATGCCGTCACGAAACACCAAAGAACAGCTTACACGGGTAATGAATTATTGTCACGACAGAGAGCTTTATGAGATTTCGGGAGAGGATATCAACTCTCCGAGACAGTCTTTTATCTGCCCCGCGCTTGCGGATCCCTCATATGCTCATCTCAGAGTTGCCACATATGCTCTTATCGGGCATGAGAAAGCAGCTTCCGTAAATCAGACCAACTCTATGTTTTCAGACGAGACAAAAGCTGTGCACCCATCTCTTGAAGAGAGAGTTTCCATATACTCAAAGCTCGGCGGCTACACCGAATAATGTTTTTACAAAACGGAACTGTGTTTGTTCCGAAAAAATAATAAGTATATTTGAAAGGGATAAAAAATGAGTACAAAAATTCTTGTGGAATTTTCAAACAGATATGGCAAAAATCCGTCGTTTGTTCTTGCCGGCGGCGGAAACACTTCCTATAAGGATGACAAAACTCTTTGGACGAAGGAAAGCGGAACAGCTCTTGCTTCTATAACCGAAGAGGGCTTCGTTAAGATGGACAGGGCGGCACTTTCGGCTATTTGGAATAACAAATATTCTGACAATCAGGCTGAACGCGAAGCGCATGTTCTTGCTGACATGATGGCTGCAAAGATGCCAGGCGAAGAAGCGAAGAGACCTTCAGTTGAAACACTTCTTCATGATCTCTTCCCGCAGAGATTCGTTCTTCACGTTCATCCTTCCGCAGTCAACGCTCTTACCTGCTCCGTTCAGGGTGAAGCTGCGATGAAGGAAATGTTCCCGAATGCTGTTTGGATAAATGAGTGCGAACCCGGATATATTCTCGCTTCAAAATGCAGAGCGGCACTTTCGGAATATAAATCAAAAAACGGCCGCGATGCCGATGTGGTATTTCTCCAGAATCATGGTGTCTTCTTTGCTGAAAATTCCGAAGAAGCTCTCGATGCGCTTGTTTGCGGGATAATGTCAAAACTTGACGAATGTATGAATGTCCGTCCGGACTTTGCACCGATTTGTGAAGATGAGCTCAAAACCGAAGCGGCAAAGATAGCTCCCGCTATACGCATGGCTTATGATGAAAACGGAGCTGCTGTCGTAAAATATTTTGCAAACAAGACAATTCTCGGATTTGCCGAATCCGCAGAGAAATTCGCAGTATTAAAAGAACCGCTTTCGCCCGACCATATAGTATACTGCAAGGCTGAGCCGCTGTTTATCGAAGATTTTTCCGCAGATGCGATTGTTTCTGCTTTTAATGAAATCGAAGCGCGCCGAGGATTTAAGCCGAAGATAGTTTTCGCAAAAGGAATCGGCATGTTTGCTGTCGGAAAGAATGTTAAGGAAGCATCAACCGCAGCCGAAGTGTGGCAGGACGCTATGACCATCACCACTCTTGCAGAAGCTTACGGCGGAGTACGTCACATGGCTCCTGCGATGGTTGACTTCATCGTAAACTGGGAAGTTGAAAGTTACCATGCGAAAGTAAGCCTTGCCGCAGGTGCTCAGAAGAAGCTCGCCGGCAAGATTGCCATTGTAACGGGAAGCGCGCAGGGCTTTGGTGAAGGAATAGCGCGTTACCTTGCTCAGAACGGAGCACATGTGGTTATTGCCGATATGAACGGAGATGGAGCTAAAAAAACATCAGACGCTATTTTTGCCGATTATGGCGTACCGTGCATGTCAGTTACCGTAAACGTGTCCGATGAAGACAGTGTGCGGCATATGATAGAGGACACAGTTCTTACTTTCGGAGGTCTCGATATATTTGTCAATAATGCCGGCATTGTTCGTGCGGGTTCTCTTGAAGAGATGACAAAACAAAATCTCGAGCTTGTGACAGCTGTAAACTACACAGCATATTTCCTTTGTGCAAAATATGCCTCCGCTGCAATGAAAAAGCAGAGAGAAGCCGCTCCTGAATACATGAGCGATATTATTGAAATAAACTCGAAGTCGGGTCTTTCAGGCTCAAATAAGAATTTTGCGTATGCGGGAAGTAAGTTCGGCGGAATAGGACTTACGCAGTCATTTGCACTTGAGCTCGCTCCGTACGGAATCAAGGTAAATGCAGTTTGCCCCGGAAACTTCCTCGATGGTCCTCTGTGGTCAGACCCTGTAAAGGGATTGTTTGTACAGTATCTTAACGCCGGAAAGGTACCGGGCGCAAAGACTGTCGCAGATGTCCGCAAATTCTATGAATCAAAGGTGCCGCTTGGTCGCGGATGCAGAATTGAAGATGTGGCGAGGGCAGTAATGTATATAATCGATCAAAAATACGAAACCGGTCAGGCTGTTCCTGTAACCGGCGGTCAGGAAATGCTCAAATAATTGCTTAAAAAGCTCCGCTTGCTGTTGGCAAGTGGGGCTTTTTTACTTGTAATATTTGGCTTGAGCGTCGATTTGTATAAAAACAGCAGTTTTTTATTGGTTGATATGCGGATTGATTTTAATGTCGCAGAGAGGTATAATTAATTAAATCTATGGTGAATTAATTTCACAACAATAATAAAGGGAGTATAAATTTAGGAGAAAGTATGAGAGGAAGAAGAAGAACACTTAAAATTTCCGAGGCGGAATGGAACATAATGAAAGTTCTGTGGGAAAACTGCGAAGAATCGGGAAGAGGAATGACTTTGGGCGAAATTGTGCAGATTCTCACAGGAACTACCGGATGGAGCAATACCACAATAAGAACGCTGATAGTTCGGCTTGCGGAAAAGGGAGCTGTCGATATAGATAAAAAAACGGGGGTTTACAAATATGCTCCGAAAACTGCAAAATCCGACTGCGTCAAATCAGAGGTAGATTCTTTTGTAGAGCGAGTATTCGATAATTCTGCATATAACCTTATGGCATCATTGGCGCGCGACGGAAAGCTTAGTGAAAAAGAAAAACAAGATATAATGAAAATCCTTAAAGAAATGTAAGTTAAAATAATTTTACGGAGGGTATATGTCCGAATTTTTAGTTCTGCTTCTTATGCAGGTTACTATTTTTTCATCGGTCACGGCTCTCATTATTCTTGCGGTAAAAAATATTTTCAATTGCAGGATTCCCCCGAAAATCGGTATGCTTATGTGGATTGTTCTTTTGGCGAGACTGTTGTTTCCGGTTCTCCCCGAAAGCAGAGTGTCCGTATACAACTTGATTCCTGTCGGAAGAAACATAATGTACACTATGACTTATGACTTGTCTGACAGGATTGAGCATAACGAAATGGTTCGCGATTATTCCGAAAATCCGTATATCGTTCATACTACAAGCGATGAAGAAAAAATGAATAGTGAATATGCGGAAAAACGGAGCAATCGGTCAGAGTCAATATCATTAGGAACATATTTGTCTTCGGTAGTCGATAAGGATACAGAAGAGGGAGTTGCGGAGCAAATTGCCGATATAACTGACAATACGATTCTCGCGGTGTATTTAATCGGAATTGCGGTAAGTATCTCTGTAAATGTTAATATTTATGTAAAAGCTAAAAAGAGAGCTTTGTTTGCTTCCTCGCCATGTGATGATTCCGCGCTTTTGAAGATTTACAAGGATACGGGTGAGCGGTTGGGAATTGATGAAAAAATACTTCCTCCGCTTTTGTACGGGCATAGTTCAATGCTTTTGGGATGTATCTCGCCGCGTGTTATTTGTTGCGAGGGATTATCTCGTCGAGAAGCGGCTATGACGTTTGCACATGAACTGAATCATTTTAAATACAGGGACAATCCGATACTTTTGTTTTCAACAATAGTTGCATGTTTGTTTTGGTATAATCCGCTTTTGTGGATTGTGCGGAGCAAGCTCAGGGATGATGTTGAGGTTCTTTGCGACGAAAGAACATTGAGGTTCTGCGGAATCGCCGGAACTGAATATGCTTTTATGCTTTGCAGAAACTCTGATTTCGGAGAGCTTTGCAATTTTGCTGCGGGATGCTATATGTCTACAAGCGGCAGAAAGCTGAAAAATAGGTTACGGACCATATCTCATGCGAAAAACAGGAAGTTTTTGCCGAGAATAGCTTCGGCAGCTATGTGCTTTTTGATTGTATCTGTATGTCTGACAAATCCGGTCATATCTCAGAACAGCGAATACGACTCATATATTGAGAATTATTCAAGTCTCACGGGAGATGACAAGCGAGTGATGCGACTGTCATCAAAGGTGACTGTATCCTCGTATCTGGATCAGATTTGCAATATTATTGATGATTTGTACGGAGAAGAATTTAAAAGCATTATCGGAAACGGCAGCTTGGAGAAGCTGAAGCGTATTTGTGCAGAAAATAAATATGTTTCAAATGAAATTTATGCTGAACTAAGAAGGCTGAAAACCGATGAAGTTCTTACGAATAAAAGCATTGCTATTGTAAACGAGTGCCTCGTATCATTGATTTCCGAAAATTCCGAGGTCCGAGTTCCTTTAGTTCCTCGTGTTGTACGTGAATCCGATATGAATAATATTTTGGGTAATTTGACATCTGCTGAAGCGGAAGCACTTCTTGCGTGCTACAATAAAGGAACGCATGGCGCTGATATTGAGTTCAGCTATGTCTACACAGATGCTATGATGGAGCTTATAAATAAACGCTTGAACAACGAGTGGCACTCTGCAAAGCTTGGCGGATTCTATACAAAAATAAATGTAGGACAGGTTAAAAAGCTATATAATACCACAAAGCTGAAAAAGGTTATTGAAAATGTGCGCGAAGACGAAATTCTCTATATTTGCACCTCAGAATTAACCAAAGTGGAAGAAATGAGATTGAGAAAAATCATAAGTGCTGCCGAGGCGGGAGCACAAGGAGATGTATATTATCTTAAGCCCGGTGAGCGCAGCATTTCGGATGACATACTTGAGCTTCTGTTTAAACGAGGAGGGTTTAATCTTGATCTCATGTATGAGGGCTATGCCGAGATTTCCGAGACCGATTTTGAATATCTCTCAGAAGCGGATTACAATGTTATGACGGATATAGAGTTAGATGAAATTGAAATGCGCATTATGTCGTGCTATCCGGACATAGGTAAGGACATACATAGCTTTTATGAAAATATCTCAGACCCGCATATTTCCGACTGCTATGAACCGAGGGGGGAATATTGTTATTTCAGCTTGCTTGATGAATATTCCGATGATTTAGGCGATATTGCGGAAGAGCTGAATAAAGTTAGCTTTACTGCTGTTCGCGATGATAAATGCGTGATATACGGGGCGGCGAATGATGCGGTTGTCCGTGCTGTCGAAAGAGCATACCGTCTCGGATTGATTGACTACGGTAAATTCGGTACCATTGACTTGGCTGATAAAATTTCATGCGGACAAAGCTTATACTATGCATACCGATTGGTATGCTCTATGGTTAATGTCAACAAATGATTTTTGATATAAAGAAGGGTTGTCGCATTAAGGATAATTTTTCCAAAAATGCGACACCCCCTTTATATTCAGCTTAATTTTCTATTCGTTTACCGGTTGTTTCAAGGATTATTTTTACAAATTCTTCAGCCTCATTGTTCATTCCCACATCGGCGCGGTGTATCAGCACGACGGAATATAAGTCATTTGAATTGAGCTTTACAGATATGACATTTCCGCTGTTATTAAGCTCGGAGGACATTATGCCCGTTCCGATTGTGTAAGACTCCGTGCTTAAGAGCAGATTCATCAAGGTTGCGCGGTCGTTTATATGAATTTGCTTTTTTGAGTGATTGTTTTCCGCAAGCTCTTCGGAAAACTCAATCGGTCCGGTTTCTCCCTGGTCGTAGGTAATATAAGGATAATCTTTCAGGTCGTCAAGTGACAACTGCACGGAGGTTGCCAACGAATGATGGCGACCGAGAAAGACGTATGGACTTGTTTCAAATATCTGATGAAATTCAAGTCCTTTTCTTTTTAGGAAGCGCTCCATGTATCCTCCGCTCGGGGCTTTGAGGTATGCAAGAATACCTATATCTGAGCGGAAGTTTGCCACATCGTCGATTACTTCTATTGTACGAGCCTCTTTAAGCGTGAGGTTGTAATCGGAGTCGTATTTTTTCATGAATATCACAAATGATTCGGCAACAAAGTCGTAGTGTTGTGATGTAACAGAAAAATTGCATACACCTTTTTTTTCGCTTCCGTCGTATCTGTCTGTAATTACTTCATACTGTGCGAGAAGCTGTCTGGCATATCTGATAAATTCCGAGCCGTCTTTAGTTGTGCGCACGCCTTTGTTTGAACGGTTGAATATACGTATTTTAAATTCATCCTCAAGCTCGCGAACAGCTGAGGAGAGACTTGCTTGTGATACGAGGAGGGATTTTGCCGCCTCATTCATGGAGCCGCATTTTGCTATCGCAATAATATATTTACATTGCTGTATTGTCATATTACACCATCTGTTTTTATAGGATAATAATATGATACCACAGATTTTGAAATTTGTAAATAATAAAAATATTTAATACACTATAAAAAATCACGAAAGAATATATAATAAACGGGTCTGCCGCAAGTGATATGAAAGTTTCGCTCAAGCTTTCAAAAACAGTTCCTCTTTTGATAACTTGTAAAATCACAAGGGCGTGGCGCACTTGCTTTTTTAAGTAAGTGCGCCACGCCTGTTTTTTACGGAATATTTCGAAAGCACAAAGCTTTTTAACAAATCAATATTCGAACACAGCGGTTCTGAGTATTCTTTCCTCGGCTGCGGGGCACCATAATCCACCCGCTTCCTTGCATATTTTGTCAAGGTCCGCGAAAAGCTCTCCAAGCTCTGTTCCTTTATTTTCTTCTGCGGCTTTGCCGAAATCATCTATTGCAGTGAGCGGAAGCTCAACATGAGTGTAAATGAGCTTCTTTGCACCCTTGATTTTGGGGAGGTTCATTGTTGTTTCGGCGCATGCGTTGAGACCGCCGATATGTGTAATCATTCCCGCAGGATTTATCAGCTTCTTTTCCATGAGTGAAATGGATTCTCTCATGTCATCGGTATTTCCGCCGGATGTTCCGACTATGTGTGTTGAGCCGTAATGTACGTTGTAGAAATTAAACAGTGCCGAAAATTCGGGATTTGTGGGTCCTGCAAAGAAGTTAAGACATCCGTCACGAGAGAGAAGTGCATCACCCATTTCAACAACAGGCTTTACAGGAGCGTATACGAAAACGTCGTTGAAGCCTACGCCGTCTGTGAGAGAACGGAGATATTCTACGGGGTTTTCGATATTGTTTGTATTTATGAATCTTAGGTCAACACCGTATTTTTTTGCATCCTCCGCGGAGATAAGCTCTGCTGCACGGTTGAGTCTGACGTCATCAATATCCGTCACTATAAGGAGCTTAGGCGGATTTCCTCCGTGTATTGCGTAATCTGCACATCCGAGTCCCATAGGACCGGCACCTGCCAGAATTGCCATGTTTCCTCCGGAAACAGTGCCCATCTCATGAACGTATACACCGGGCTTCATATGATAGTTTGCATGGAAGCCCCCGACGATGCAACTCATGGGTTCAGCAAGGCTTCCGTAGAAGTATGCATCTCCGGCATAGGGGAGGAGGCAGTTTGTTATCATAATTTCTTCGGGAATTATAACGTAAGTCGATGCACCTCCACAATACTTGTATGAGTATCCGGGGGCAGCAAGAGAGCCCTTGTAATTCATTGCGGGTTGAATTACGAATTTGTCACCTGCTTTGAACTTATCTTGCCACTTTGCTCCTACCTTTACTATGCGACCGCAAAATTCATGTCCGATTATTATTGGATTTTCCGCTACATCGTTCGGAACTCTTTTGTGGTTTGCACCTTGGCTTGCTGCTTTATATGATGACATGCATATACTGTCCGAAATTACGCACGCGAGAATTTCTCCGTCAGTAATTTCGGGTAATTCAAATTCTTCCAAACGAAGGTCCATTTCCCCATAAAGTCTTACTGCTTTTGTTTTCATTTTTATCTCCTTGGTTTTTATTTATATATTTTAATGTTTTGCACGTGGGTCTGTAAATCCGATTTTGCGGCGCACCTTAGACATTGTTCGGGCGGCATCTCGGGCTGCGGATTCCGCGCCTTTAATCATTACATCCTCAAGATACGCCTTGTCGGCTGAAAGGCGTGCAAACTCAGCCTGAACAGGCGCGAGAGCATCGGCGCATGTTTCACCTACGGCAAGCTTAAAATCCCCATATCCAACTCCGTCAAACTCACGCTCGATTTCTTCTGTGGATTTTCCGGTGAATGCTCCGTATATGGACATAAGGTTCATTATCCCGTCCTTGCCCTCGCCGCACTTGATTTCATTTCCAGAATCGGTAACCGCGCGCTTGAATTTGCGGATTATCGCGTCCTTTGGATCGAGAATACGAACAACCGCGTTTTCATTTTCGTCGGATTTCGACATCTTCTTTGTGGGCTCTGCAAGCGACATTATTTTTGCGGTTGTTTTCGGAATATACGGTTCGGGAATTACGAAAGTATCTCCGTACAACTGGTTGAATCTTGCCGCAACATCGCGTGTAAGCTCAAGGTGCTGTTTTTGGTCAACTCCTACGGGTACAAGCTCGGACTGATAGAGGAGAATATCGGCAACCATCAGTGATGGGTAGGTGAACAGTCCTGCGTTTATATTGTCGGCATTTTTTGCGGATTTATCCTTGAATTGAGTCATGCGAGATAACTCTCCGAACATTGTGTAGCAGTCTATTATCCAACCGAGTTCGGCGTGAGCGGATACATGACTTTGAACAAACAGTGTGTTTTTGTCGGGGTCAAGTCCGCATGCAATGTAAAGTGCAAGTGTTTCGTAAGTTCTGCGTCGGAGATCTGCGGGGACCTGACGTACTGTTATTGCGTGCTCGTCAACTACGCAGTAATAACAGTGATATGTGTCGGAAAAATCCGCGAAATTGCGTATAGCACCGAGGTAGTTTCCGATTGTGAGTACGCCTGACGGCTGTACTCCCGAGAAGACAACTTTTTTATCCTTATACATAATGAACTCCAAGAGCCGCTTGCGGCACTATTAATTAAATTTTTACGTTGGAATTTTGAATTGAAAATTAAGATTTGTATTTTGGTTGACTTGCCTGAGGTGTGTAAAAAAGACCAAGTATTCACCTATTACATTATACTCCAATTATCGCCATATGTCAATAATGCATCGGGAAAACATGCTTTGTGCCTGCTGAAATTTTGACTTAAAAGAAAAAAGTACTCGAAAGCAGTTTTTCTTTAACATTGGGGGGAATCGTTGTATTGTCGCAGTCGAGCACATCATGTCCGTAGATTACGAATGTGGGCAGCTCCTTTTGAGCATGAGTCGCAAGAACGGATGCAAGATATACGGCGCCGGGTCGTTCCGTGCCGTTGAATCCCCATACAGCCTTTATTGTGTTTGGAGCATAGTCCATTGTTTCTGAACCGCAGCATCATCATTGGGTAACAGTCAGAGTGATATCAACACCCTCTTTTTTGAATTTTGCGGCACATGCGCCACTTTCTCTGACTCTCCCTATTGAAATATTAAAGTTTTTTCGTATAAATATACTCATCGAAATTATATCACAAAACAATACAATTGTTTTTTTGTGAAATTTATTATGAAAAATGATTTCGATTTGAAAGTATATTTATATTTATATTTGTTTTTTGAAAATTAACATACAATTATCGGTTTTCTATTGATTTTTGTCAGAATTTTTGATACAATAATAAAGTTGAATAAATTAATAATCATATTTTAATAAAGAGGAGAAAAATTATGGCACTTGTAACGACAAAAGAAATGTTCAAAAAAGCATATGAGGGCGGATATGCTATCGGTGCTTTTAACATCAACAATATGGAAATAATTCAGGCTATCACCGAAGCTGCGGGACAGGCAAAGTCTCCCGTTATTCTTCAGGTTTCAGCCGGAGCGAGAAAGTACGCAAAGCAGGAATATCTCCTGGCCCTTGCAAAAGCGGCTATTGCAGATTCGGGTATTGACCTTGCACTTCACCTTGACCACGGTGCTGATTTTGATATTTGCAAGGCTTGTATTGACGGCGGATTCACATCGGTTATGATTGACGGCTCTCACCATTCATTCGCGGACAATATCGAGGTTACTAAAAAAGTTGTTGAGTACGCTCACGAGCGCGG
>JAZODB010000168.1:0-3522 GCA_045596785.1 Eubacteriales bacterium | reverse complement strand
TAATGGTTCAGGAATGCTCACACGATATTGACTCTTTTGATTTAGAGTTCTTACAGCATGACCTTTTAGATATTATGAGAAAAATGATTCCCGACTTTGCTGAAGAGCATCAGTACCGTCATCCCGGTCCTATCCACGCTCAGTACGGCAGATATGTAAACGAGCCCGGTGACTACTCCAGCATGAACACCGACGGTCACCTCCGTTCTGTATTCTTCGGCAGAAGCGAGACCATGACAATCAAAGACGGCGTACTTGACGGCGGCGAATTTGCACACATTTACTTCATCGACTGGGACCACGTAAGAGCACGTCATCGTCAGCTCAATGTGACCGTAATGGGAACAACTGAAGATATAAACGACCGTAAGTTCAACGACGGAAAGGTAATAAATACCCTTCGCAAATACACAGACGAAGAAAAAGCTTACGACCCGCATTACGACCTTCAGCTTAAAAGATAACGGAGTAAAAAATGAAGCCTGTAATAAGAGCGCCCTACTTTGAGATAGGGACAAAAAACTATATTTACGGAGATACTGTTCTCGAATACGCCAAGGCTGCCGACAAAGCCGCCGAAAAATACGATATCGACGTGCTTTTCATCTGCTCACCTGTTGAAATCAGACGGGTAGCCGAGAACACAAAGAATCTCATAATCTTAGCACCGTACATGGATACGCTTCGCCCGGGACGCGGCATGGCGGATATTCTTCCTGAGGGCTTGAAAGCCGCAGGAGCGCAGGGCGTTGTTATCAACCACTGCGAAAAACCCATGAGCCTTCCTCAAATGAAAGCGACAATTGACAGAGCGCGTGAGCTTGATATGCTTGTATTCGCGTGCGCGGATACCCTTGCCGAAGCAAAAGCCATCGCTCAGCTCCACCCCGATATAATCAATCCCGAACCGTCTGAGATAATCGGCGGCGGAAACGGCGTCAGCCCTATGGCTTACGTTATGGATTCAATAAGGGAAATAAAGTCGGTTTATCCCGACATCATGGTAGAGCAGGCGGCAGGAATCACAAACGGCGAACAGGTTTACGATTTCATTATGGCGGGCTCCGAGGCTGCGGGTGCGGCATCGGGAATCATGAACGCGAAAGACCCCATTGCGATGATTGACGAGATGATTGCGGCTGTCAGACGCGCTGCCGACGATATTGCGAAAAAGAAAGAGGTTTAATATGGTATTTAAGGAAAGCTTTAAAGTTCAATCAAACCACCGTGCGGTGACTTTCCACGATATCACCGACAAGGTTAAGGAAATTGTAAAGAAATCCGGAATCCGCGACGGTATAGCTGTTGTTTATTCACGCCATACAACCTGCTCGGTAATCACTCAGGAAGCGGCATTCGATATGTCGATGACAGGGCTTGAAACACTCCAGCAGGACCTCGTGAACGTGTTCGAGGAAATAATCCCGACATGCCGTTACGAGGGAATGTACATGCACCCCGGCGCAAAGGCACTCGCTTTTGCGGAGGAGCACGGCGAGGACAATTTCGGATGTCACAACACAGACGCACACCTGCGTTCTTCGATTATAGGAAGAAGCGTTACAATCGTCATGGATGACGGAGAAGCCGACCTCGGTGAGTTCGGACGTGTGCACTTTATAGATTGGGATCAGACTCGTGCGCGTACAAGATGCGTGTGGGTTATGATTATAGGCGAGTAATGGGAATAATGGGCTGCCGACGGCAGCCCATTATTTTTTTAGCATTTTGCATAAAAATAAGTTTTTTAAAAAAAGTTGAAAATATTAATGCTTTGCGATATACTAAGATTAATAATAAATTAAATTTGATGGTTTCTGTGGTGACTATGCTCAGGCTGTTGCTCGTGACGCAAACCAAGACGGTTTCTATAAGAGCACAGATGATATCTTCGGCCTCTCCACCTCCGAAAAGTCAGCCCGCGCCAAAAGTTTCGCCGCCGAAAGTTTCGCTCAAGCTTTCGGCAAGGTTTTGTCGCGTATTGCGAAAAGGCTTGATTTGTTCATATAAATGAGGTATAATTGAAAAAACATCATATGAAGGAGGGGCACGCCATGCACATACAGGAGTCGGGGGAGATGTACCTTGAAACAATATATGTATTGTCGAAGAAAAACAGTCACGTGCGCTCACTTGATGTCGCCGAGTACATGAGCTATTCTAAGCCATCTGTCAGCCGCGCAGTGGGACTTCTCAAAAACGGCGGATATATCACGGTTGACGGAGACGGCTATCTTTCACTGACAGAGCTCGGCGCAGAGCTTGCCGAAAAGATTTACGAGCGCCATACGATGCTTACAGAGATTCTCGTCTCAATCGGAGTTGACCGCGATACTGCCGCCGAGGATGCGTGTAAAATTGAGCATGTAATCAGCGACACGTCGTTTGAGGCGGTAAAACGTCACGCAAAAGAATGTAATGCGCAAACAGTACGCGAAATAAAGTAAGGAAAACGACGGATTTATGAAACGGTTGGTTATCGGAATTTTGGCTCACGTGGATGCCGGAAAAACCACACTTGCGGAGGCAATTCTTTATACCGCAGGGAAAATAAGGGCACTGGGCAGAGTGGACCACAGAAGCGCGTACCTCGATACACACGAGCTTGAACGGGAGCGCGGAATTACCATATTCTCGGCGCAGGCTGAAATAGATTACGGTAACTGCTCGTTTACTCTTGTTGATACGCCCGGTCACGCTGATTTTTCAGCCGAAACGGAACGTACACTGTCGGTACTCGATTACGCGATACTTGTAATCAGTGCCGCGGAAGGGGTTCAGGCACACACGGAGACATTGTGGCAGCTTTTGCACCGATACAAAATCCCGACATTTATTTTCGTGTCAAAGACCGACCTTTCGGGATACGATAGGGAGAGCGTTGCGGCAGAGCTTGCCGAGCGTCTCGATTCGGCGTGCGTTGATTTCGGGGCTTCGGATGCCGAGGAGAAAATCGCTGTATGCGATGAAGAGGTTTTCGAAAAGTACATGAGCGGAGGCGTAGTTGAGAGCGATGATATTTCCGCTCTTGTTGAAAAACGCAAGCTTTTTCCGTGTTATTTCGGAAGCGGTCTCAAGCTTATCGGGGTAGAGGCACTCCTTGACGGAATATGTCAATACACGCGCGAAAAAAGCTATCCCGACGAATTTTCCGCCCGCGTTTATAAAATCTCGCACGACAAGAACGGCGCTAAGCTGACTTTCGTCAAAATAACGGGCGGCAGACTTGGGGTGCGGGATACGGTCAGGTACATGCCGCAAAGCGGAAGCGATGCTCTTGAAGAAAAAATCACGGGAATCCGCGTGTACTCGGGAGCAAAATTTGAAAACCGCGACTCGGTAGCGGCGGGCAGTATTTGTGCGCTTATGGGACTTTCGGCGGCTTTTGCGGGAGGTGCGCTCGGCGCGGAAACGGATATTGTGAGTGGGATTCTTGAGCCTGTTATGGGATTTCGAATCGCGCTCCCGAACGATGTGGACCCACAGCTTTTTCTTCCCAAGCTCAGAGAGCTTGAGGAGGAG
>JAZODB010000167.1:0-3708 GCA_045596785.1 Eubacteriales bacterium | reverse complement strand
TCCAAAGCCGGAATTTGTGAGAAACATCGGTGCTTTTGATATAATGTTAAGGTCTGCTATAACAATTTTGGGGGCAACTGCTTCAATTGTCTTTTTAAAACCGGCCCAGGTCATTGCGGCAACAGATGAACAAAATCCGTCAACGCTTGCGGCAGTTGGACAAGACACAAAAGGAATCCCTTTTTTATAAGCACAATAACGAGTTATGTCATGGATTGTTCCTGAACCTATTGCAAGCATATAATCGCAATTTTCCGGAATCTGTTCCAATGCCATAGCCACTCCATGATTGTCCGCGTGAAGATTTTCGGAAGGCAGAATAATTTCTTCATCCACTTTCGGATGCATGCCATCGGTGGATTCGTATGTATTTTCATCATATATTGCAACCGAAAATCCTTTCAGAGCGCATTTTTTAATATACTCATCAGCATTTGCAAGACAACCGGACTCAATTATACAAAACTCTGTTTCCATTTTATGTTCATTCCCACAAGAACATTTACCGTTATATTTTTTGCTGTCTATTATCATTATTTACACTCCTTCTGTCCATAATAAGCATTTTCTCCGTGTTTTCTGAGATAGTGTTTATCAAGAAGTTCTTTCTGGAATTTCATATCGGGTTTCATCATAATAGTATGCCATGCCATCATTGCTACCTCTTCCAAAATAATTGCGTTTTTCACAGAATCTTTCGCATCCTTTCCCCAGGTAAAAGGGCCGTGAGAATATACGAGAGCCCCGGGAATGCTGCAAATAGTTTCTTTGGTGAAAAGTTCTGCAATAACTTTACCGGTTTCAAGTTCATATTCCCCTGTTATCTCGGCGGCAGTCATCTTTCGGGTGCAAGGAACAGCCCCGTAAAAAGCATCGGCATGCGTTGTACCAAGCACCGGAATATCCATTCCGCATTGCGAAAAAATTGTTGCCCATCTTGAGTGGGTATGGGTGATTCCACCAAATTCGGGGAAACTTCTGTATAATTCTAAATGAGTGGGGGTATCAGAAGAAGGATTCCATTTACCTTCAACCACTTTCCCGGAAAGGTCAACTACAACCATATCATCGACATTCATGTTTTCATAATCCACGCCTGACGGCTTTATTACAACATAGCCGGTTTCTCTGTCAAGTTCCGAAACATTTCCCCAGGTTAGCGTAATTAGCTTTTCATTCTTCAAAGTAAGATTTGCTTTAAGCACTCTTTCTTTTGTATTTTCCAGCATCATATCACCTCATATTGACTTATTATTTTTTTATGGTATAATTATATAACATGATTGTTTGTTTTCAATATTTGGCGATAAACCAGAAAAACAATCATATAAAATTATAAAATGAGCAAAAAAGGTGTTAAAATGAGCACTTCAAAAAGACAAGAACAAATTCTTGAATTACTGAACAAAAATGGATTTATGACGGTAAAGAAACTTTCCCAATTAACATATACTTCCGAATCAAGTATTCGCCGTGATTTAACCAAACTGCAAAATATGTATTTTATCAAGCGCACACACGGAGGAGCTAATATATTAAATGCTAATCAGGTAGCTCCGCTTCAAAATCGCCTGTCACAGAATACCGCTGCAAAACGTAAAATTGCAAAAAAAGCCGAACATCTCATTTGTGATGGGCAGATTATCATGTTAGATGGTTCAAGCACTGCCGGTTTCTTAATTCCATACATTGCAAAGCATAAAGATATAACTCTTTTTACAAACAACATGATTACGGCTCTCAATGCCATAAACTATGGTATTAAAACACATTGTGTCGGTGGTGGCAGTGTAAATAACTCCGCCGTATTATCAGGACCTCAGAGCTACAGAGTGATTTCAGAAATCCATCCGGATATTTTGTTTTTCTCATCTTATGCGCTGGATAAAAACGGGATTATTTCTGACCCTACAGAAGAAGAAAACTATCTTCGTTCTCTTATGCTGGGAAATACTAAACAAAGTGTTTTTTTATGTGACAGCGAAAAATTCAACAGAAAATCACTATACACACTCGCATCAATAAATGATATTGATATCGCCATATTTGATACAGTCTGGAAAGAATTAAATTCAAAATGTAAGATACTTTGAGAAGCGGTTCAATTTGTTTAAACAAAAAAGGAACAAGAATCAAAATTTGAATTCTTGTTCCTTCTTTTATAATATGAAATAACTGTCCCTAAGAACACTCCGCATATACGGGGGGTTTTGTTTTTGTAAGATTACCAAAAGAGGATGTCGCCGTAGTTTACAATTTCATTGACGGTCATTTCAAGGGTTCGGGCATCAAGCCGGCGCGTGTCCGGTCGCGCGGCATAACGCTCATCACAAAAATCCGAGCGCATGAATTCAAGCGTTACGGTAAGCGGCGTTGAAAGAGTAAACGGGGCGATTTCGCCTGCGCGGCGGACGCCGTCTTCCGCTGCTTTGCAAATGAGTTCCTCGGCTTTCTTCAAATCCATGCACTCAGCATGATTTCTGCCTATACCTTTTTTTACTGCGGCGCAGGCAATTTTGTCACCAAAGCACATCCTTGCCTCATCACATACCGCCTCGTCACCCGATACCATTACGCACGGGATACCGTAGGTGCCGACGAACAGGCCGCCCATGACCAGTTCGCCGTAGCAGGTGCCGTTTATCTTGTAGTTGTACCATGTTGCGCTTGACTGCGCGTGGTCTAAAAATCCGTTTAACGTGCCGGGCATAGCGTGCGCACCCACCTGTAAATATGCGCCGATTTCCTTATCCTCATGTATCACCTTTGAAAAATCCATGGGCTTGACTTTTATTGCGCGCTTGTCCAAAAGCTCATCGATAAAGCTGTTTGAACCGCCGTGACCGTCACATACATAGACCTTCTCTGCCCCGGCGCGTATCGCACCCTCGACTGCTGCGTTTGTATCCGCCATAAGCCTCTCACATGCGAAGCGGTGAATGTCACTGCCCACCTCCGTAATATGCGACATGCTCGAAACTCCGCTGATGCCCTCTAAATCCGTCATAATAAATACGTTCATTGAAATTTCCTTCCTTCAAAATTTAGTTTATATATCAGTCAGACGCAGAATGCGACCTGTGCATTCTCCGGTACTGACCGGGCATCATACCCGTAAACGACTTAAACACGCGGTGGAAGAAGGATATTCGCCCGAAGCCGCAGGTCTCGGCAATGTCCTCCTGCGTTCTGTCAGTCTCAACAAGCAGCTTCTGTGCGTTGAACACGCGCAGATACTGAACATACGAGGAAAACGACATTCCGAGTATCTCCTTAAACAGATAAGAAAAGGTACTCTTCCCGATTAAAGCAATTTGGCAAACGTCCTTTAAATAGAGCTTTTCATTGTAATGCTCGTGTATATAAACGAGAGATTTGTTAAGAGCCTCACGGTATATGGAAATCTGCTTATTATGATTAAATTCATTGTATTCGCGTGAGATTACGGCTAAAAGGCGGATGATGTTGGAGCGCACGAACATTGCGGAAAACTCATCCTTCTTTTTGAATTCGCTGCAAAGAAGGTCGAATATTTCGTTTATCTCAACCGCGGCACTTTCGGAGAAGTAATGGTACGGCTCGATTTTATTTGAATGAACCAGAAGCGGCTCTAAATAAACCGTGTTGAACAGAGACTCCTTTAACGCCTTGTCCGGAATATCCGAGATAAAATCATCCGTGAACTCACAGCGTATCAGAACCGAGTCC
>JAZODB010000166.1:0-2052 GCA_045596785.1 Eubacteriales bacterium | reverse complement strand
CAAAAAAACAGCTTCTGCCCTGCTCGCTTCGGACAACATCCTTATCCTCACACATACGAATCCCGACGGAGACACTATCGGATCCGGTATAGCGCTTTATCTCGCGCTTAAAATGCACGGAAAGAATGCATACTGCATATGCGACACCGAACTTCCGAAATATATCGCTTTTTTAAAGATTCCGGAAACCGAAACCGAACCTTCTGTACCCTGTTTCCCGGAAAATCTGCCCGAAGAATTTGTTCCGGAATTAATAATCTCGGTTGATGCCGCATCGGCCCCTCTTCTCGGAAGACTGGAAACTCTTTATGAGGGCAAAATAAATTTCAAAATCGACCACCATGCAACAGGCGAGGATTTTGCCGAATATAACTATACCGACACAAATGTCGGCTCATGCGGAGAGATCATGTTTGAGCTCCTCTCTGAGCTTTCGGCATTGACACCGGCTGCAGGAGCCGCAATTTATACCGCAATCTGCACCGATACCGGTCGTTTCCAGTATTCAAGTGTTACTCCCGACACATACAGAAAAGCCGCAAAACTGCTTGAAATCGGAACGGATACACAGGAGATCAATGCCCATCTATATGAAAGCCGTTCTCTTTCCGATATCAACGCCCTGCGTGTAACCCTCAATATTCTTCATTTTTACCGTGACAATACAATTGCGGTTCTTAATTTTTCAAATCAGATAAAATCCGAAAACGGACTTTCAGATGACGATGTGAGCGGAATGAGTTCTTTCCCGCGCGGTATCGAAGGCGTTGAGCTCGCAATCACTATCAAGCAAAAATCGGATGAGCCCGAAACCTTCAAAATATCAATGCGAAGCGGAAAGAATATCGACTGTTCAGCCTTATGTGTATTACTCGGCGGCGGCGGTCATATCAGAGCCGCAGGAGCTTCGGTTACCGCTTCCTCTCCTGAAGAAGCCGAAAAAATCATTCTTGATCTCGTAAATGAACAGCTTGATAAAATTTATGACAATGACGGTAATGAACAATGAGTGAAAATAATATTTCCGCGGAAATACGCTCCGGCGTGATCTGTATAAACAAACCCGCCGGAATAACATCTCATGATGTTGTAAATAAGATCCGCCGTTTGTATAGCACCAAACAGGTTGGTCATACCGGAACACTCGATCCGATGGCATCAGGTGTTCTTCCGGTTATGATCGGACGTGCTGTCAAAGCTTCGGAATATCTTTCCGCAGACCGCAAAAGATACTGCGCTGGTTTAAAACTCGGAATAAAAACCGACACACAGGATACAACCGGAGAAACCACACATCTTTTTGGCGGAGAACTCCCGGATATCGATGATGTAAAAAATTGTGCGCTGCATTTTACCGGTACAATCATGCAAACTCCGCCGATGTACAGTGCACTTAAAGTAAACGGTCAAAAACTTTATGACCTTGCGCGCAAAGGAATTGAAGTTGAACGTTCCGCACGCAAAATTCAGATATACCGTCTTGATGTGTCGCCAACCGATGCCTCAGACGAATACATACTGGATGTCGAGTGTTCAAGCGGTACATATATACGAACCCTTTGTGCGGATATCGGAAGCTCTCTCGGATGCGGAGGGGTTATGTCTTCGCTTGTCAGAACAGCCTGTGGTAGTTTTGATATCATGAACAGCGTTACTTTAGAACAGCTTGAGAAAATGGATGAAGAGACAAGATACGGACTCAAGCCCTTTGGAGACAAATCCATTCTTTATCCTGTTGAAAGCTTGTTTTCTGAGCTTCCCAAAGTCGTTCTGCCCGATTTTTTTGCATCGCTTGCACACAACGGAAACGAAATATATCTCGCAAAAATAAAGGTCGATATTCCGGAATCCACTCGTGTCAGAATGAATGACAAAAATGGTTTTTTTGCGCTCGGAGAGGTCTGCAAATACCCTGCCGGACGCGCAATCAAACCGATCAAACAATTCAGATTATAACAAAAACGCTCTTGTTTTTCTCAAGAGCGTTTATCTTTTTGGTTATATCAAACCTTCAATCGATTATCTCCGGCGGTTTCTCTTTATTATGATAAT
>JAZODB010000165.1:0-4094 GCA_045596785.1 Eubacteriales bacterium | reverse complement strand
GTGAGTGCCTATTATAATATCCGTATCTCCTCGTGCAACCCGTCTTAGAGACGCCTGCTGCTCCGATGCGGTACGAAAACGTGAGACCATGTCTATGTGTATGGGAAAGGCGCGCATGCGGCTGAGAAAGGTTTGGTAATGTTGGTATGCGAGAATGGTGGTGGGGACAAGTACAGCGACTTGTTTTCCGTTGACAGCCGCCTTAAACGCCGCTCTGAGTGCCACTTCGGTTTTGCCGTATCCAACATCACCGCAGAGCAGTCGGTCCATAGGATACGGCTGTTCCATATCTCTGCGTATATCGTCAATTGCTGTGAGCTGACCATCGGTTTCTTCGTACTCAAAGGAAGCGGCAAACTCTCGGCACATGTCATCATCCTTGTCAAAAGAATAACCTTTTGTATGCTTTCGTTTTGCGTAAAGCTCGATAAGCTCTTTAGCCATTTCGCGTGTGGATGCTTTTGCTTTGGTTTTTGCTCTCGACCAATCCGTACCTCCCATTTTAGAGAGCTTTACAACGCCCGTGTCGGAGCCTGCGCCGATGTATTTGGAAACGTGGTCGAGCTGATCTACGGGAAGGAAGAGCTTATCTGTGCCCGAATACTTTATATGCACATAATCGCGTGAGCTTCCGTCGATTGTCAGATTTTCGATTCCCATATATTGCCCGATTCCGTATGCCTCGTGAACAACTATATCTCCGATTTCGAGGTCGGCATATGACATTATGGCTTCTGTTGCTGATTTTTTCTTTTTTATGGCTTTCTGATATCTTCCGCGCGACGGTCGGGATGCTTCCGCGGAAAAGTCCATGAGGATAAATTTCGGATATACAAGCTCAAAACCGCCGCAAAATTCTCCCGTCATGAGAAGAATGGGTTTCTTTTCCTTAGAGACAGAGCTTTCCGCAATCGTATCGATTTCGGACTCTGACATCAAATCTGCGGACAGTACGGTATATCCATCTGAGGCGAGCGCTTCGCGCATTGTGTTTTTTTCGGATTCGTTTCCGCATATTACTGCCGTAAGATATCCCTCATGAGTAAAACGCTTTAGATCATCTTCGAAAAGCGTGTTATTTCCCGCGTATGAGGATACATGGCGAGTGTTGAATATGAAGAGTCCCGCCGGAGTAAAGCCTGTGTGGCTTCGTGAGAGCGCGTCAATGAACACGGTGGGACCGCTTTGGCGGCTGCCGATTTCTTCAAAGCTGCGCATATATACACCGTTTTTCATTTGAGGCAGTTCAAAAGACTCTGCCATTCCGGAGACGCTTTGCTCTACAAGAGCGGTTTGCGCGGCAAAACGCTCTTGTGAGGAGGAATAATCGTTTATAATAACGACTCCATTTATATAGTCAAGCATTGATGCGGCTTCCGGATATATCATAGGAAGATATTTGTCTGCAAAGTTTATCTCAAGGTCGTTGTCTATTGAGGCAAGCTCGCTTTGAAGGATACTTAAGGCGCGTGCGGTTTTATCGTCGTTTGTTTCATCGGATTTTTCTATACGCTTTATGTGACGACTGATTAAATCACGCAATTCCGATTTTGCGGATTCATCCATAATAAGCTCGCGCACGGGCGGAATTATTACGTTTTCGGGGGTATTGCCTATGAAGCGTTGAGTTTCAGTCGAAAAGTACCCCATTCGGTCTATTTCATCTCCGAACAGTTCTATTCGTACAGGGTTGCTTCCGGGTGGATATACGTCTGCGATTCCTCCGCGTATTGCGTATTGTCCCACTCCTTCCACAAGCTCTACTCGCGTATATCCGGCGGCACTGAGTTGAGCTGACAACTTGGAAGTATCAACGGAAGTATCATATGATACGGTTATGCAAAGCTCACGCAATTTTTTCGGTGTCATGGTAATTTGCAGTACAGCTTCCGCTGTGGTGCAAATTACCGAGGGCATGCTTTCCGAGTCGCACAATCCCGACAGCGCGGAGAGAATCATCAGACGTTCGCTTTCGTAATCATGTGACGAGGTTATATTGAAAAAACAGTATTCGCGGCACGGAAAAAAAGCTGCACGGACATTTTCGGACAGCAAGAATTTACTGTATGATGACGCTTTTTTTTCGTCATTGAAGATTATAACAAGAGGATTTGTTTTACTTCCCGCATCAAGACTCAGAGCATAATGAAAAATATACTCGGCACCCTCCGTCAGTCCACTGACGTAATACGGCTTTCTTTTGCCGTAAACGGGAAGACGCAGTGCTTCGCACAAAGCGATATACTCGCGATTTTTGCGAAAAATATCACACAGCAGAGAATAATTCATTGTACCCCCTAATATTTCAGTCCGTTGAATCGCCCCATTGCTTCGTCTGTCTTACCGCTTAGGAGCATTGCGGCGGCGTCACAGGTTGCTTCGAATATTTTAAACAGCGGTTTTTCGTCTTCGTGAGGAATTTTTCCCGTAACCCAATCGGCAAGCTCATATTCGGGAGACGGTTTTTCTCCCACGCCTATTTTTATTCTCGGAAAGCTATCGCTTCCGAGATGCTCTATAATGCTCTTTAATCCGTTGTGACCGCCTGCCGAGCCGTTTTTGCGGATTCTCATTCTTCCCGGAGCCTGATATATATCGTCAACGAGGACTATTATATTTTTCGCCGCAATCTTATAATATGCAGCTGCTGCCGATACAGCTTCACCTGAGTTGTTCATATATGTTTGCGGTTTCAGCAGAAGTACATGGTGCCCATCAATAATTGTGTCTCCGCACAGAGATTTGAATTTTAAGCGGTTGATTTTAGTCCCGTATTTTTCGGCAATGTAATCAATAGCAAGAAAGCCGGCATTATGACGTGTGAATGTGTATTTTTCTCCGGGATTTCCGAGTCCGACAATAATGTATTTAATAGCACTTGCTGTATTTTCGGTTTTTGTCCCTATTTTTTTGAAAAGCTCGAATATGTCTGCCATTTTTCCTCCGTTATCATCTGTAACGCACAAAAAGCTCGTTTTTTATGACGAGCGGATGTGCGGTGGTTATTTGCACGCTATATTATAGCATTTTAATTGTATCAAATCAAGTGGAATTTTGTCGCGGTTGAAGAATTTCCGTTCGGTATCCGTCGGAGGTCTCAATAAAATATATTTCCGTTGAGTGATTGTTGAAGCATACTCAGCACATTTTTTCGTGAAGCCGGGTGGATTTAATAAATATAGCCGAAACTTATGTGAGACTGACTTTTTCCCCGCGGTTCATGCATATGATTTTTTTTCTGTATTCAAGCGAAATCGGATCATATATCAAATCCTCGCAAATTTTCGGAGAGCCGAAGAAATGCATCGGAATGGCGTTATTTATTCTGAAATGTTTCATATAATAGTCGAATCCGAGAAAAGAGTATATTCCCTGACGCGTGTCGAGAGGAAGGAAGGCAGTATCTATCCAAAAGTTTTTCAGCCCCGATGTGTAGGCTCGGAATTTTTGAGTCATATCGTACACTTCCGATTCACGCATACCCTCCCACAGCCATAAATTTAAATCTCCGGCATGGAAAATATTTCGTCCCATGCATCCTGCAAGATATGCAACGCCGCAATCGGTGGAGGGAAGTGCTTTTATGCGAAATCTGCTTTCGGGTTTTATGTCCATTCCGGGTTCGGCGCAGATATATTCTGTTATTCCGTAATCACGAATTATAGATTTCGGTATATCATACGATAAAATGAATCGTACATTCGGATGTTCCTTGCATATACTTAGTATTGACGGTTCAAAATGGTCATTATGGGAGTGACTTACAAAAACATACAGCTTTTTATTTTGCGGAATACGCGGCAGAACTCCTTCGGAATAATCAAATATAAGCATGTGTGTTTCGGATTCTACTGTGAACCCACTGTGTCCCGTACAGTTTATAACTATCATATATTGTTCCCCATTTTGCAAATTACGCTATGCTCTTGTATGAGAATATATTACCATTGCGGTAGGTTTTTGTCAATAGTTATTTTGTTTTAAATGAATATTATGATATGTTTTTCGAGTATGACTGATTTGTGATATCATATGCGTATATAGGTAAAATGCATAATTTTTATTAGGCTCATGTATTTGTATTTTAAGATTTT
>JAZODB010000164.1:0-7897 GCA_045596785.1 Eubacteriales bacterium | reverse complement strand
CTTTAAGCCACGCATACTCAGGCTCGTATTGAAAATCGGTTGAAAATGTGCCGAGAGTGTCCATGTCTACCGCGAGTCCCGTTTGATGTTCACTTGTTCCGGCTCGGGTCGAATAGGTGAGAACAATTTTTTCAGCCTCCTCCTTTGAAAGCGAGGGGTTTGAAGCCATTTCATTTGCCGTATACTGTGCGAATAAATCGCGCTGCTGACTGTACGGGCGGTAGCAGCTGAGTACCATCATGTTGTAGTATCCGGAAGCACGCATTTCGATGAACAGTGCCTCAAGAGATTTTTCGGCATACTCTCTGAGCTGTTGCTCGGAGCGCCAGGACGGTGCATCCTTAACATAAGTGAGATCGGAGGGAATATCGCTTTCGGTGAGGTGATTTTTGGTATTCACAAGAGTAAGATATGCGTCGCGGTCCTCAGGATTCATGTATTTTTCATAATCTGACAAGTCGTTAATGAAATTCAGCTCATACGTTTCTTCGCTGTCTATGATTATGTCGGGACTTGGGGCATTGCTTCCGTCGGGATTTTCAATCGGAGGGATGGGGGTGGGATTTTTCAGCTTAAATGAAACAGGCAGATAAACTGTGCTGTCCTCGGTGGATTTTTCTTCGTCGATAAGCTTTGAAATCAATATTTCCGCCTTCCTTTCGTCGAACGAAACAGAGACATTGTTCATATATTCGCTTATAAAATCGGTGCACACCCAAATCTCATCTCCCTGAAGTACGTTCGGGATTTCGAGTATTACGGTCTGTCCTCCGAGCGTTACGCGAGTCATGTCCGTGTGAAATATAACTATCTCTTCGTGCCCGTTTCCCACAGCATCCGCGGAGTAATTTTCGTCGGGCAGAATAAACTTCATGTTTTCGGAGTCACCGCTTTCTGCCATGCCGAGGTAATCGGACAAATCATTAAAACAGAAATACACATTCTTGCCTAAAACGACAGCTTTGGTGGGGGAGGAGCGTATATTGTCTCCGCCGTAATAGTATGTGATTTTTCCGCTGTCAAGAGGCTCATCGGGAGTGTGATTGAATATGATTGCAAAAATAACGGCGGCTGCTGCGCACATTATCAAAAGAACGACAGCAAAAACAAGGAAGCGTCCGCCGAATATTTTCAAGTTTTTGCGGTGCTCTTTCGCTCGCATTTCTTTTTTGCGCTGTGTTCTTCGTCGATTTTCTTCGCGAATTGCGTTTTGTCGTGCCTCCTCGGCTTCGCGCCTGCGCTTTGCATATGCCGCGCGACGCGCACGCTCCTCAGGCGATATGTAGGGATTTTGCGCCCTGTTGCCGCTTTGCGGTGAGCTTCTTTGCCGATTTTGCTGATTCTGCGCGTCACGCCGCGGCGTATTTTTATCATTTCCGCTTCTGTTGTTCATTTTATGTTCCTCTACTTTGTCTCGGCTATAAAGAAAAACGGACTTTCGGGAGAATTTACCATGCGAAACTGCGCGATGCTGTATTTGTATCGGGATATTCCGCCGAAGAATTTGATAAGCTCCTCTCCCTCAGCCGCACCCTCCGGATGACCGGGGTATACTGCTACAAGGAGGATGGAGTTCTCGCCGAGCATGCCGAGAGCAGCTTCGACAGCCGGCAGAGTTGTGCTTCGCTTTGTCGTAAGCTGTTTTCTCCCTGCGCCGGGGAGGTAGCCGAGGTTGAACATCCCCGCCTTAATGGGACCTTTTACAAATTCTGCGGCGCGGTCGTGGGAGGCGCATATAAGCCGCCAATTGTCGTGACAGCCGTTTTTTCTCAGATTTTGCTCTGTGGAGATGAGTGCCTGAGGCTGAATGTCAAATGCCGTGACTGAGCCGCTCTTTCCGACGGTATTACTGAGAAATACGGTGTCGTAGCCGTTTCCCATTGTGAAGTCAACAGCACTGTCACCCTCGTGAAGATGGGCGGATATGAATTTTTTCTGTAATGAAAGAAGGTCGGTCATTTTTGTTTTCTCCGAATTATACCGCTTAAATCGAGAGCTTTACTCGGCGGATTTGCGAACAGCGAGGTCAAAAGCGTTGAGATTTATTTCAAGTGCCTTTTCGGGTACGCACGCCGCAACTGCGCTTCTGAGCACATCAAGCTCAAATCCGAGCACTCCCGAGGCAAGTCCTATAAGCGCAACGTTTGAGGCGCGTTCGTTTCCTGCCTCACGTGCAATTGACTGCGCGTCATATGCGCGCAAATCCACTCCGAGTGCGGTTATATCCTCGACAATTGAGTCGGGATACTGTGCGGCACCCGTTATTACGGGCATAGGGTTGATTTTTTGTGTGGATGTGATTATAGTACCGCCGTTTTTCAGATTCGGAAGCCAACGAGCCGCTTCAAGAAGCTCAAAGCTGAGGATAACATCCGCGTCTCCGCGGCAAATTACGGGGGAATACACAACTTCGTCAGGTGTTTCACCGATTCTTACATACGTAACGACGGAGCCGCCGCGCTGAGACATTCCGTGAACCTCCGAAACTTTAACGTCGTATCCGCTGTCCATTGCGGCTTTTCCGAGAATTTTCGAAGCAAGCAAAGTTCCTTGACCGCCGACACCGACTATCATAATATTTTTTGACATTTTATCGTTTACCTTTCATTTCTATGTAAAGCTTTTTATATCGTCGGATTCAGACGATTGCGTCGAATTTGCACATTTCGGAGCAGAGACCGCAGCCGACGCACATTGAAGAATCGATTTTTGCCTTTTTGTCGGATACGGAGATACACGGACAGCCGATTTTCATGCATGAGCGGCAGCCTACGCACTTGTCCGAGTCAACATTCAGCGGAGGATTTTTCTTGACGCTCTTCAGAAGCGCGCAGGGGCGGCGGCAGATGATGACCGACGCACATTTAGCAGATGTTTCTTCGCGAATTATTGTTTCGAGAGATGCGAGGTCGTTCGGGTCAACGGCGCGGATATGTTCGCGCGAAACACCGAGCGATGCGCAGATATCTTCAAGTGATAGGTTGGGCGCAGCATTACCCATGAGAGTTTTTCCCGTGAGTGGGTTGTCCTGATGCCCTGTCATGCCTGTTATGCTGTTATCGAGAATTAAAGTTGTTGTATTCCCGCCGTTATATACAACATTTACAAGTCCCGTGAGACCGCTGTGCATGAAGGTGGAGTCACCTATAACCGATACGTATTTGTCCTCCTCACCGCGGACCTTGCAGGTACCGTGGAGTGACGAGATGGATGCTCCCATGCAGTAAACCGAGTCGATAGCGGAAAGAGGCGCGACTGCACCGAGGGTATAACAACCGATGTCGCCCGATACGCGAAGCTTCAGCTTTGATAATGTGTAGAATACTCCGCGGTGAGGACAGCCGGGGCAGAGAACAGGGGGTCTGTTTGGTATTTCCGCGCCGATTTCGCAGTAATCGGGTTCTGCTCCGAGCAAGCGCTCTCTGAGAATTTCTTCCGAGTATTCGCCGCAGAGCGGGAGAACATCCTTGCCGATTACATTTATACCGAGCGAACGACAGTGATTTTCGATTATGGGATCAAGCTCTTCAATTACGATAATGGTGGAATGATGCTCCGCAAATTCTTTAATCAGCCTTACGGGGAGCGGATTGAGAAGTCCGAGCTTGAGGTACGATGCTGAGTTGCCGTAAACCTCGCGTGCGTAGTTGTAGCAGTTGCCTGCCGTTATAATACCGATGTCACAGTCGTTTTCTTCAACACGATTCAGAGGTGAGGTTTCAGCGTATTCGGCTATGGCGGCAAGCCTATCCTCCACAACGTAATGGCGGCGGCGTGCATTCGCAGGCATCATAACATGCTTTGCGGGATTTTTTTCGTAAGGCTTTACCTCGTATTCGATGCGGCTTCCGAGCTCCACGGGCGAGCGGCTGTGGCTGACTCTTGTTGTGAGCCTTAAAATAACGGGGGTATCGAACTTTTCCGACAGTTCATATGCGATAACGGAGTATTCCTTGCACTCGGCGGAATTTGCGGGTTCAAGCATAGGCAGCTTTGCGGCCATCGCGTAATGACGGCTGTCCTGCTCATTTTGTGAGGAATGCATTCCGGGGTCGTCGGCAACACCGATTACCATTCCGGCGGAGATGCCTGTGTATCCGGCAACGAAAAGAGGGTCCGCGGCAACATTCAAGCCGACATGCTTCATTCCGCAAAATGAGCGTCCGCCACCGACTGCGGCGCCGAGCGCTGCTTCAAATGCTACCTTTTCGTTTGGTGCCCACTCGCTGTATATTTCACTGTAAAGTGATGTGTTTTCGGTAATTTCCGTGCTTGGAGTTCCGGGATAGCTTGAGACAAATTTGACTCCCGCCTCGTATAAGCCACGTGCAATACTCTCGTTTCCGAGCATTAATTTTTTCATATGGGTTGTCCTTTCGGTATGCGGATATTTGCCCGGGTAAGTGAGGAAATACGGGCAAGAAAGCATAAATTTATATTCTATATTATACTATAATGATGTATAAACAGTCAATATATAAAGGTTACTATTTTGTAAAAAACAATGCCGAACATTCTTTTTTGTTTGCCTGATTGAAATTTTCAACGGAGTATGGTAAAATAATACTGTAAATGAGTTTTCGCAAAAACGGTGGTGTAATATGGGTAAAACGGAACTTGATTCGGTTAAATTGAAAATTACAAAGCTGCGTGAGGAGATTGCGCGTGCTTCCGAGCTTTATTACGAAAAAGATGCGCCCGAAATATCGGATTTTGAGTACGACGCTATGTTTGAAGAGCTGAAACAGCTTGAAGCGGCGTATCCGGAGCTTGATTCGCCATTATCTCCGACGCATAAAGTAGGAGGGAAAGCCTCGGATAAATTCGAAAAGGTGATGCACCCCGTAAAAATGGGAAGCCTGTCAGATGTTTTTTCGGAGGAGGAGCTTGCTGCGTTTGTCGAGCGCACAACTGCGGCACTTACGGCAGAGGGTATTTCCGCTGAGGAAATCGAATACTCGGTAGAGCCGAAAATCGACGGGCTGTCAGTATCTTTGACATATACAGACGGAATTCTCACCCTCGGAGCGACGCGCGGAGACGGTACGATTGGCGAAAACGTGACCGAAAATATTATGACTATTGACGGAATCCCACACAGGCTTCCCGAAAAATTGAATTTGACTGTACGCGGAGAGGTGTATATGCCGCGTGAGGTGTTCGAAAGGCTGAACGAGGAGAAGCTGCGGAACGGAGAGCGTCTTTTCGCCAATCCGAGAAATGCCGCCGCAGGCTCTCTCAGACGGCTGGAAGCGTCTGAGACCGCCGCCGCGGAGTTGTCAATATTCGTGTTCAACTATCAGGCGGGAGCGCTTCACTCTGACGGAAGTGCTGAGTTTACTCACTCCGATACTATTGACAGAATTGCGGAGCTTGGATTCAAGTGCATAAAAATACATGAAATTACGCATACGGCGGAAGAAACGGTTCGTGCCGTCAGGGAAATCGGCTCTTTGCGTGAAGATTTGCCATACGATATCGACGGAGCGGTTGTGAAACTCAACTTACTGCGTCATCGGGAAATCGTCGGCGAAAATCCGAGTACGCCGAAATGGGCGGCTGCATTCAAATATCCTCCCGAAAAGAAAGAGACTAAGCTAATCAGAATAGAAGTAAATGTGGGGCGTACAGGTGTTTTGACGCCGCTTGCAATTTTAGAGCCTGTGAAGCTTGCGGGTACTACCGTATCGCGTGCAACTCTGCATAACATTGATATAATACGTGAGCGCGATATAAAAATCGGGGATACGGTGTTGGTGCAGAAAGCGGGGGATATAATTCCCGAGATTGTTGCGGCTGTTTCCGAAAAGCGAGACGGAAGCGAATGTGCATTCGAGTTTCCCGACAAATGCCCCTCATGCGGGGAAGTCTTGTTTTGGGATGACGGGGAAGAAGGCGAGGGAGCGCTGAGATGTCAGAATCCCGCGTGTCCCGCTCAGCTTGAGAGGGGAATAATTCACTTTGCCTCTCGCGGTGCTATGAATATCGACGGAATGGGACCGTCTGTTGTAAAGCTTCTTATTGAGGCGGGATTGATTCGTGACGCGGGAGATTTGTATTATCTCAAAAAAGATGATATTTCCGCACTTCCGAGGATGGGGGATAAATCTGCCGATAATTTGCTTGCCGCAATAGAAAATTCAAAGCGTGCAGGTGCCGTCAGACTGCTGTGCGCACTCGGCATACGGCATGTCGGTGAGGCGGCAGCGGAAAATATTATCGGAAAATTCGGCTCTGTTGATGCGCTGTTTGAAGCAAAGCCGGAGGAGCTGTCTGAAATACCGGATGTCGGAGGTGTGACTGCCGAGACTGTTGCGGCATATTTTGCTCTCTCGGAAACTGCGGCACTTATTGAAAAGCTTAAGGCGGCAGGTGTTATGACGGAATCCGAAAACAATCGCAGGGACAGCGGCAGGTCCGATAGATTCGCGGGCATGACATTTGTTCTTACGGGGACTCTGTCGGGAATGACGCGCGATGAAGCGACAGAGCTGATAAAAAAGAATGGCGGAAAAGCAACAGGCTCGGTGTCAAAGAAAACGACATACGTTATCGCAGGGGCAGACGCAGGCTCAAAGCTGAGCAAAGCAAATGAGCTTGGTGTTTCGGTAATCGGAGAAGCTGATTTTTTGAGGATGCTTGAGGTGTAGTCATATGGATATTGTACTGGTTGTTTTGGGCGTGCTGATTGTTTTGTTTTTAGCTGTTACTTTCGGCGGAGGGTACTATATGTACAGGTATGCCATTGTTCGCGACAAAAAGGCAAAAAACTTTTGGGTGGAGGAAATAGCCAAATCGGATGAAATATCGGACTCTGCGTATGCGCAGATAAAAGAGGGAGAGCGTTTCATCAAAGGCTTGACGTGGGAAAAAGTCAGTATAAAATCTCACGACGGTTTGACTCTTGTCGGTCACGTGCACGAAAATTCTGCGCAAAGGGGAGTTTTCATCATGGTTCACGGCTACAAATCGGCGGCGGTTTATGATTTTTCCTGTGCTGTGGGACCAATGATGGAAATGGGATTTTCCATACTTTTAATTGAGCAGCGTGCTCATGGCGAGAGCGAGGGAAAACGAATCGGCTTCGGTGCTCTTGAACGATATGACGTAGTTCGTTGGGCAGAGTACGCGGGAGAACGGTGGGGAGGACTTCCCGTGGTTCTCGACGGAGTTTCGATGGGCTCGTCTACCGTGATGATGGGAGGAGAAATCGGATACCCCGAAAATGTTCGTGCGCTCATATGCGACTGCGGCTACACCACACCGGGTGCGATATGTCGAATTACCCTGAAGCGCTGGTTTAATCTTCCGCCGTTTCCGATTTATTATGGGGCTAAAATATTCACAAGACTCCTTGCGGGATACGACCTTGACGGAGTATCCTCCGCTGACGGGCTAAGAGCTCTTGCCGAAAAAAAGATGCCGATTCTCATTGCTCACGGCAGGGCTGACGGATTTGTGCCGTTTTATATGGGTGAGGAGAATTTTGCGGCTGCACGCGAGGGCAATGCGGAATTTTTCGTTTCCGAAGAAGCGGATCACGCACTTGCGTATCTTTGTGATCGTGACGGATACACGGCTGCCATGCACCGACTGTTTGATAAAGCCGGAATATGACAAAAACACGCCAAGCGTAATTTTTGCGCTTTCACTGTCAGTCAGACAAAAAAAGAGCGTGCCGCGCTTACCTTAAAAAAGTAAGCTTGCGGCACGCTTTTGTGCGAATCGTCAAAGAGGACTTTTTTGAACTCTTGGGTTGCTTCGGGCATTGCGATGAGCGAGAACGGAAACCGTACCGACCCGATATCATCATGCAAGCATTCAAAAAGGTCTGAGCGGAGCTTTTTGAATGCTTGCCACAGACCTTTGATTTTCTGAAATAACTTATCTCTTTGAG
>JAZODB010000163.1:0-2902 GCA_045596785.1 Eubacteriales bacterium | reverse complement strand
TAATATGTAAAGCACTATACTACATGATATTTTATATTCAATACATTATAACACTTTTTTTCGAAATAATCAACAACTACTTTTGTGTCACTGTAAAGATTCATCCACATGCACAATTAGAAATCTTTTTTTTTGTATATTTTCACATCAAAAATTGATAAAAAACATTTAAAACACTATTCAAATGTCAAAACTAACTCCTGTTCGGCATATATAATACTATAAAGCCATCATTTTCGAGCAAAAAGCTCAATCAAACGTCAATAAGAAAGGTATCATGAATATGAACACATACAGAAGCGAGCTTATATTTGAAAACGGAGGAACTTGCATGGCCGGAAGAATCCGATTTCCCGAAGCCGAAGAAAAAACAATATGCGGATTCCCCGTAATGCATGCAAAATCCGAAGAAGCCGAATATCATACAATATTGTCGGGAAGCTTGTGGCTGTCGACACCGAACGAGAAATTTAAGATTAAAGGGCTGATTTCCTCGCTGATAATTCACTACATGAAAAAATACGGCATACAAAAAAACGCAAATATTCTCTTTGTCGGACTCGGAAATCCCTCAGTAACAACAGACTCTCTCGGACCTGAGATCGGAAGCCGAATAGTTGTCACCGCAGGACTTCCCGAATCACTTCCGCAGATATATTCAATATCCGCGGGAATACCTGCGCGCACAGGATTCAATACAGCTGAGCTGATTTGTTCTCTGACAAAGCTTTCGTCCGCGGAAATAATCGTATGCGCAGATTCACTCACAGCCGTATCTCGCGAAAGGCTTCAGACGGCAATTCAAATAACCGATGTCGGCATTTCTCCCGGCTCTGCGTTCACCCACACCTCCGAAATAATAAGCCGCGAAACTGTTGGACAACCCGTTATATCAATTGGAGTTCCGATGGCTATACGTGAAGACTCACTTCTCGGAATCCCCACTGAAAATCCGCTTCTTGTCACTCGTGCCGAATCGGATGTGATATGCAGCTGCTATGCTTCTGTAATTGCAGCAGGACTAAACAATGCATTTCTCGGAAATAACGGATAACCAAGTTATAAAACTATGTGCACAAACATATAATTTTATAAGTATATACGAACGGAGGTTTAAAATGCACGAAACAGAAAATACGACAGCTTATGCATATGATAAAAATGACTCGGACATATCCGAGTCAAATATAAAAGAAAATACAGTATTGCCGACTGCCTTTAGTAATGCACAGGAATTTCTTCCCGATACGGAAACAAATGAAAACCCGCCAATCTCAGAAAATAAACCTCCGAAAGCACAGATTTACAACATAATCAGTTTTACTGTCCGTCGTATATTGCCCGTGATTCTTGCAATATTTTCGGTTTCAATTCCGACACTGACAATGCTCACATGGTTAAAAAGCTCTGATTTGAATATAAACAAAGCAATACGATTTATGCTTGGTGATTTTTCGGGGGGAATGGGAAATGTCATAGAAGCAGACACATCAAATCAGAAATACGAGCCGAAGATTCCACAGCTCGAAACCGATTCGACAGATGATACTTTATCTCAGAATCTCAATATTCCAAAAGAGCCGTCAATCATTACTCCTCCGACACTGACAAATGAAACTCCGTACAGTCCCGACATGGAAAAAATACTTGAAATGCCGCGAGCCGTTCCGCCCGCAGAAGAATTATACGCCGAATACGGACAGGATGCACCCGTTGTACTGATAATCCACACCCATGCCACCGAGGGTTTTTCCGACACCTCCGACAAAAATTACAGAACTCTTGACACAGATAAAAATATTGTATCTATCGGCAAAATAATAGCGGACATACTTACAAAACACGGAATCTCAACTTTGCATTGCACAGACCTGTTCGACAATCCCGATTTTAATATGGCATATTACAACGCATCAAAAAAAATCAAAGAATACATAAGTGCATATCCCTCAATATCCTATATTCTCGACATACACCGCGACTCGATACAAAACGAAGATGGGACATACTATTCCCCGTCTGTTGAGGCAGGAAAAGAAACCGCGGCTCAAATGATGTTTGTGGTAGGGACTGACCACGGAGGTTCGGGGCATACAGGCTGGAGAGACAACCTTGCACTCGCCGCAAGGCTGAATACTGCCATAAACGCCGACTATCCGTCACTTATGCGAAGCATAAATCTTCGAAGCGCGTCATTCAACGAGCAATACACAAAAGGCTCCCTCCTGATTGAGATAGGAGCCTGTGCGTCATCTTTGGAAGAAGCCGAAAACAGTGCGGAAATTCTATCGGAATATCTCGTCAGAGAAATTCTCGGATAATTATTCTCCGAACATTATTTTTTCGGCAGACAGAAGGGATTCAAGCATGATATCAGGTCGCTCCTCTTCGGAAGCGTTCATAACATCCGCAGCCGTGGTTTCTCCTGTGAGAACCAAAGCCGTTGTTATCCCATGCCGTCTTCCGGTTGCAATATCGGTATACAGTCTGTCACCGAATATTATCATATCCTCTTTCACCTCTCCCGTAATCTCGGAAATCATCCGCACGGTTTCGGGGTACGGTTTACCGAAATATGTCGGTTCCGCTCCCGTAGAGGCGGTGACACATGCGGCAATAGCCCCGCTGTCCGGAATAAATCCCGTCTCGGTCGGACAGTTGAAATCGGGGTGAGTACAAAGATACTCAGCTCCGTATCTGATAAAGTCACATGCGGCAGTCAGTTTTTCGTAAGTCAGTGTGGTATCAAAGCTTGTAACCACTATATCCGCCTGACGCCCATCAGGCTTTCCGAATTTATCACAAACGAGATCAACTCCGGCATTCTCAAACTGCTCATAAAGCTCAGATGTGCCGAGAAGATACACTCTTTTCCCCGCTCTCTCAGAGGTAAGAAACGCGG
>JAZODB010000162.1:0-2275 GCA_045596785.1 Eubacteriales bacterium | reverse complement strand
GGAGGAATAGGAAACATGATTGACCGCATATTCCGCGGTTATGTAGTGGATTTTATTGATTTTCGTGCTTTTCCGAACATTTGGATGTGGACTTTCAATTTGGCGGATGCTTTTGTGTGCGTAGGATGTGCCATGTATATCATAGGTATCCTCTTTCTTGAGTTCAAGTCCAATAAGAATAAAAAATCAACATCAGCTTCAATAGAAAAGAGCGTGGAGGGCAGAACCGATGAATGACGGTATATTTGACGCTTCTGATGGGTTTTCGGAAGAACTGTCATATACTGCTTCAGATGACGGAGAGCGTTTGGACAGATTCATTGCGGATAAATCCGAGTTGTCGCGTTCTCAGGTACAGCGGCTGATTGGGGAGCGGTGTGTGCTCGTAAATGGGGCGTTGCCTTCCAAAAATTACAAAGTCAAACAGGGCGATTTTGTGGAAATACAAATTCCGCAAACCGAAGCGTGTGACATATTGCCGGAGGATATTCCTCTTGATATTGTTTACGAAGATGATGATATCGTTGTTGTAAACAAGCCGTGCGGTATGGTTGTGCATCCTGCACCGGGGCATACAAAAGGAACTCTCGTAAATGCTTTGATGTTTCATTGCGGAGAGTCTCTTTCGGGAATAGGCGGGATTAGCCGCCCGGGGATAGTTCACAGAATTGACAGGGATACATCGGGGCTTATATGTGTTGCAAAAAATGATTTGTCACATGTTTCACTTTCGGAGCAGCTGCGTTCCCACTCAATGTATCGTGAGTACAGGATGCTTGTTTGCGGAGGATTCCGCGAAGACCGCGGAACGGTTGATGTGCCGATTGGTCGTCATCCTGTTGACAGGAAGAAAATGGCTGTAATAAGAGATGGGCGCGGACATTCGCGCGAGGCGGTGACGCATTGGCGAGTAATTGAACGTTTTTCGGGATTCACGTACTTGGAAGCTGTACTTGAAACGGGAAGAACCCATCAAATTCGAGTTCATATGTCATATACCGGGCATCCGCTTGTAGGGGATACGGTTTACGGCGGCGGGCATACAGCATTTGAACGACGTAATTCAGCCATGCTCGACGGTCAGATGCTTCACGCACATGCGCTGCTTTTTACTCATCCGAGAACGGGTAGAAAACTCCGCTTTGAGTCAGAGCTTCCCGATAATTTTACAGAAATACTGAAAAAGTTAAGGCGAATATCAGAATGATCTCTCATAACAAACCTGATTTATGTTTGCTGATGGGAGATTTGTTTTTTATAATATTTTAGTAACACATATATCATGCAAATTACATATATTTTTGCTATAATCAATTTGAAAAATAAAAATACGGAGAATTTTGATGAAAAATAATAACGAGTTTGAATCAAACTGCGGAGATACCTCCGAAAATGCGGAATTTCAGCAAGAGTCGAGTGCCGCAAGGAGGCTCCGTATGCTTGGTGAGATGGGGGAGGCGGAACCTGAGCCGGAAATTAGAATAAACAAGTGGGATAATTTTTGGTATCACAACAAGACAAAGGTTATAATGATTGCGGCATTCACCTTTATAATTTTGGTTGCTGTGGTGCAGTTTGCCGTGAGACAAACTCCCGATATATGTATTTTATACGCCGGTCCGGAATATATTACGGCTAATGAAAACAAGGCATTCTGTGCGGCTGTTGCCTATATTATGGAAGATTACGACGGAGACGGAAAAAAGACAGCACAACTTAACGACTTTGTGTTTATGACTCAAAATCAGTTGGAGGAACTGAAAGAGTATGCCGAAAAAGTCGGTGAGGAGCTTTTGTTTGACCCCACCTCAAACACACAAACGAAAGAACGCTATTCCTATGAGGTGTTTGGAGGCAACTCAGTTATATGTATTCTCTCAGAGGAGCAATACCTTGAAATTCGAGCGGCTGACGGATTTATTCCGCTGTCCGAGCTGCTTGGAAGTACTCCGGAGTATTCATACGATGAGTGCGGAGTAAGACTTTCCGATACGAAATTTTGTAAATTTTACGATAGCGCCAAAGTGTTTCCCGATGATGCGGTGATTGCGCTCAGACGTTTGTCAACTATGTCTGCATTTACCGGAAAGAAAAAGGCTGAGACTCGGCATGAATATCATAAGGATTTATTTCTTCGTATTTTGAATTTTGAATATCCCGAGGGGTACACGGAAAGTGAAGAATAATGATAAAAAGTAAAGAATCGCAGATAATTTTATCTGTGATTCTTTATTTTTGAATTTCTGTAAAGAAAGAATATTGTGAAAAAAAGCAG
>JAZODB010000161.1:0-4851 GCA_045596785.1 Eubacteriales bacterium | reverse complement strand
GATATTTCTTGAGGGTGATATTGATCATCACAATGCCAGAAATGTGCGAAGCAGAATAGATACAAAAGTTTTTATTCAGCGTCCGGACGAGCTTATTCTCGATTTGTCAAGGGTTAGCTTTATGGACAGTTCAGGGCTCGGTCTTATTCTAGGAAGATATACAAAGGCAATAGAACTCGGTATTATTTTTAAGGTGGCAAATCCCACACCTCAAATCAAGCGTATACTTGATCTTGCCGGTACCGAGCGTCTTATAAAGATAGAAAGCGGTCAGCGCGCAAGACAAGCAGCTCATTGACGGAGGCATTATATGAAGAACAATATTATTAACGAAACAAGATGTACTTTTCCGTCACTTTCATCTAATGAGGCTTATGCCAGAGCGGTTTCGGCTTCGTTCTGTGCACAGCTGAATCCTACATTTGATGAGCTTTCGGATATAAAGTGTGCGATTTCGGAGGCTGTAACAAATGCTATTGTTCACGGATATCGTGACAGCATAGGAGAAGTTGCGCTTATTATGAAGATTTCCGAAAACAGAACATTCTATGCAGAGGTACGCGACAGGGGATGCGGAATATCTGACGTTGAAGAAGCGATGCGTCCTTTGTTTACAACTGATCCCGAAAACGAGCGAAGCGGAATGGGATTTACCATAATAGAAAATTTTATGGATTCACTTAGAGTGGTATCTTCTCCGGGTAAAGGAACACGCGTCATTATGTCGAAAAAACTGTCTATGCTTCCGCTGAAAAAAGGCTGATTACATAGCGGAGTTACCGCTACCTTTTATATGACGGGAGACACTTATGGCGCAGAGTGAAATAAAGAATAAAAACATACACAACGAAATAATGAAGAATTTCAAAGAGTATGAGAGCGGGGATTCTTCGGCAGAGGCACGGCTTATAGCTCTCAACAGCGGTCTTGTGAATGGTATAGCTCACAGATTTCGCGGTCGCGGTACTGATTTTGAGGATCTTGTTCAGATTGGAACAATCGGATTGCTTAAGGCAATTCGGAGTTTTGATATGTCCAGAGGAAACGCTTTTTCGACATACGCGGTTCCGCTGATTATCGGAGAAATACGGCGTTTTTTGCGTGATGACGGTGTTATCAAAGTAAGCCGTATACAAAAGAGAATAGGAGCCGCTCTCATGCATGAAAGAGAAAAGTATATTGCCGAGCACGGTGAGGAGCCGCGGCTGAGCGATATTGCATCTCTTGTAGGAGTTTCTATCGAGGAGGCGGCAGAGGCAATTGACTCCACATCTCCTGTGCATTCACTGTCGGAGATTATAGGGGATGATGATTTTTCGCTTGAAGATGTTATTCCGTCAACGGATGACACGCTTGGAAAGATGCTTGAGAGAGTTGCGCTGAACGAAACGATAAGGACTCTTCCGATTCTTTGGCGTAAAATCATTCTTCTCAGATATTTCAGAGATTATTCTCAGCAGCAGACTGCTGATGCACTCGGATTGACACAGGTTAAGGTGTCGCGTGAGGAAAAAAAGATTTTCAGTGAATTGCGGGATGTTCTTGCATAAAAAAACAAGCCGAAGCTTTGAACTTCGGCTTGTTTTTTTATTTTACTATGGCAGTAAGATTTTCGAAAAGGAGCAGGTCTGCCGAGAAGCGCATTGCTTCGTAATGGTATCCGTCTAAAATAAAGTCATATTCAGATGCAATGGTTACAGTAACATTTCCGTCGGTTGTGCAGAATATGATTTCATACAGTGCAGAAAGATCGTTTTTGTATTTTTTGCGTATACACGGAATTTCTTCAAGCTGCTGTGATGATTCAAGAACAAATTGTGTTTTTTCAGAAAAAATATTTAAATTAAGAAACGGTTATGATATAATAGGAACAACAAAACAAAATTGGATAAAGTGAGCTGAAATGGATAGATTTTTAATTATCGACGGAAACAGTATAATAAACAGGGCTTTTTTCGGAATACGTCCCCTTACTACGCGGAGCGGACTTCCTACCAACGCCGTATACGGATTTCTGACAATTATAAGGAAGCACCTTGAAATACTTCATCCCGATTTTCTTGCATGTGCGTTTGACGTACACGAGCCTACTTTTCGTCACGCAGTTTATGATGCTTACAAGGGGAACCGAAAGGGGATGCCGGATGAACTAAGGGTTCAGATGCCATATGCAAAAAAAGCCGCCGAAGCACTTGGATTTATGATCATCGAACGCCCCGGCTTTGAGGCGGATGATATAATAGGAACCGCAGCACTTATGGCGGACAGATACAGCGGAATAGAGACTTATATTCTGACCGGAGACCGCGATTCGCTTCAGCTTGTGACAGATACAACAAGTGTTATCCTTGCCAAGACAAAGGAAGATATTATTTTTGACAGGGCTCATTTTAAAGATGAGTATGGAATTGCTCCCGAACAGTTTGTTGATGTTAAGGCACTTATGGGGGATTCATCCGACAATATTCCGGGGGTTGCGGGAATAGGTGAAAAGACCGCACTTAAGCTTATAGGAGCTGCCGGGAATCTCGACAGCCTTTATGACAATCTTGAAGAATATGCACAGTCTCCCTCTGTATTGAAAAAGCTTGGAGAGGGTAGAGAGTCGGCTATGCTTTCGAGAGAGCTTGCAAAAATTTGTTGCGATGTACCTATGTGTACGCCTGTTGAGTTGTTTTCCAAGCGCGACGGAGATGCCGTGGCTTTTGCTGAGCTGTGCAAGGAGCTTGAGTTTGTCGGAATGGAAAAACGATTCAAATTCGTGAACAATTCATCGCTCAATTCTTCGCCGAAAAACGAGGAGCTGCGAATCGATTCGGATATAATTGAAGCGGATTCCATATCCGATTTGAAGGCTGCCGAAAATGCTGTCGTGTATTATGATGGTGCTGATACTGCAATTTGCTTTGACGGAAAGGTTTTGCTGAGAAAAGGCGTGCCGACGGAAGAATTGAAGCAATTTTTGAAATCGAATAAGATTATATGTCATGATTTTAAAAATCTTCTCAGAACTCTTCACATATCGGGAGATGGAATAGATTGCGTTTATGACACCATGCTTGCAGCGTATCTTATAAATTCCGGAAAAGGAAAGTACTCTTTATCGGATGTTGCACTCGATTACTCAGGAATAGAGCCGAATACAGCGGCAGATTTTGCCGTGGCAATAAAATGTATTTACGAAAAAAGCTCGAAAATCCTTGAAGAAAACGGTATGTCCGATTTGATGCGAGATGTTGAAATACCTCTTTCGGCGGTTCTTGCCGATATGGAGGAGGTTGGTTTTAAAATCAGTGCCGACGGAATAGAGAAATATGCACAGGAGCTTTTCATACAGGAAAATGCTTTAGCGGATTCAATATGGTTTCAGGCAGGTCACAGCTTCAACCTTAACTCTCCAAAGCAGCTCGGAGAGGTTTTGTTTGAAGAAATCGGGCTTCCCGCCGGAAAGAAAACCAAAACGGGATATTCAACCGATGCAGATACGCTTGAATCTTTGCGCCCGTATCATACGATTATTTCGGATATACTGATGTACCGTCAGATTTCAAAGCTTCGTTCAACTTACGGAGAGCCGCTTATAAATCAGGCAGATGAAAACGGGAGAATCCACACAAAGTTGAATCAAACCGGAACCGCAACGGGGCGTCTTGCCTCAAGCGATCCCAATTTGCAGAATATTCCGATAAGAGCAGAGCTCGGACGTGAACTCAGGAAGTATTTTATCGCCGATGAAGGATATGTCCTTATTGATGCGGATTATTCACAGATTGAGCTGAGGCTCCTATCGGTGCTTTCCGACGACGAGCGTATGAAACAATCATTTATTAACGGTGAAGATGTTCATACGGCGGTTGCGGCACAAGTTTTCGGAATTGATGAGGATGATGTAACACCGGAGCTCAGACGTCGCGCCAAGGCTGTAAATTTCGGTATCGTTTACGGAATAGGAGAATTTTCACTGTCGAAGGATCTCGGGATTACGCGCAAGCAGGCGAAGGAATACATTGAGAATTACCTTTCAACGTACCACAATGTTGATGTGTATCTTAAAAAAACCGTTGAAGAAGCAAAGGTGAACGGATATACGACAACAATGTTCGGCAGACGACGCAATATTCCCGAGCTTAAATCAAATAACCGCAATATAAGGGCTTTCGGTGAACGTGTTGCCATGAACAGCCCAATACAGGGGACAGCGGCGGATGTGATAAAAATTGCAATGATAAATGTAAATCGTGCTTTGAAGAGTGAAAATATCGACGCACGTCTCATTATGCAGGTGCATGACGAGCTGATAGTTGAAGCTAAAGCGGAATGTGCCGATTTGGCAGCTGAAATTCTTGTTCGTGAAATGGAAAATGCTGTCAGAGTTTCGGTGCCCCTTACCGCAGACTGCGGCATGGGCGAAACATGGTACGATGCAAAATAAAACAATGATGCAAAAGGATGCGCGGCACGTGTAAAGATGTATGCTGTGCCGCTTTCTTTTTGCTTTTTAAAAATTATTTTTGTATTAAGCATATTACTTGCTTTATCATTTGCTGTGTGGTATAATTTGCCTCAAATAATAATTATAGCTTATTTAAGTTAATTTTATATACGTGAATCTGTTTGACGATATTTGAAATTAAAGAAGGGTAGTGTTTCGGAACTTGAAGAATTTATTTAGACAACTCGGTCATTACACTGCGGAATCGGTGCTGGGTCCGCTTTTTAAATTACTTGAGGCGATGTTTGAGCTTTTTGTGCCGCTCGTTGTTGCTGATATAATTGATAACGGTATCGAAAATGGTGACCGAGCTTATATTTTAAACAGAGCAGCGATACTTGCGGCGCTTGGATTAATAG
>JAZODB010000160.1:0-8318 GCA_045596785.1 Eubacteriales bacterium | reverse complement strand
GACCTATCGTGCCTATTGATATTAAGTCCTCATCACTTTGACTGGATGAATAATATTTTCTTACTATATGTGCAACCAATCTCAAATTATGCTCAATAAGCGTTTCTCTCGCTTTCATATCCCCCAATTCCTTAACGAGACGAAAACACCGCTCCTCTTCCTCTCTCGACAGCGGCGGCGGAAAATTATTTCCCCCGGCCGATGACAGCAGCGCAACAGAAAAGCCCGCCAAAGCAGACAGCAGGAATTCAAGCATACATTTCCTCCGACAACTTATACTTACGTATTACTATATTATTATTTTTCACAAAAAATTACGTTTACAAATAATTCCTTGTTTATTTCTATTAATTGCGGAAACAATATTATCGGAGCAACCCGAAAGGAGAATTAACAATAATGATTGATAGAATTTCGCTCATACTTGTAATAGTCGGAGCTCTCAATTGGGGGTCAATAGGACTCTTCCGTTTCGATATCGTTTCTTGGCTTTGCGGAGGTCAGGCTTCGGTAATCGCCCGTATAATTTACACACTCGTGGCGCTTGCCGGAATTTGGTGCATATCACTTCTCTTCAGACCCCGCGAAAGCGAATACAGCGGTTCCTGACAAAAAATGCAGCCGGATAAAATCCGACTGCATTTTTTATCGTTGTTCTGCAAAACTTCATCCGATGCTGTCGAAAATTTTTTTCAGTTCATCATCGGAAAGCGCACCGTCGCGGAATCTTATTTCTCTTGACAAACGGTAATTGATTTGCTCATCAAGATATTCCGAAAAAATCACGTACCGAGAATCCGAAACTTTTGCATAATCCCATATCTCGTATATTTTATCGCCGCATCCAAACATAGTCGTATATGGCGCGAGTGTGCAAATATCTTTTTTAGAAAGAAGCTTCGCCTCTCCGCTCAGAATATCCACAATAACCGCAGCATCATACATCTCAGCAACAGACTCATAATAGTCATCTATATTTTTCATCTCAAACGGAGCGGCATATTCTCCGTTGTACTCGTAAGAAAACAGATTAACAATATCATTTGTAAGCTTTACAACTTCAAAATCATCTGCGTAAATAGGATATGTAATTGTGTTGCGCTTCTCATCCATTTCGTAGAATATTCTGAGTGTGCCGACAATTGAGGAATTGTCTCTGTATTCCGATTTCAGTTTACACTTTGAGACAAGCTCATTTATGTCAAAATATTTCAAATTGTTATGGTATGACATATTATTGATTAAATACGAAGCCTCATTTACAGTGATATCCATACCATGATAGTCAATCTCAAACTCTCGCAATTCCCAATCTCCGTCAAGTATTTTCGAAAGGTTGAATGCCTCCAAAAATTCCTGAGTTTTGAACAGTGCATCCCAAAACTCACCGTTTGTATCAACCTCATAATACCTCGCGAGAGTAATTCCGAAAATCGGCTTCTGAATCACGTTCAAGCTCCGAACGTATGAAGTATAATCAACATACTTCTCCTCGAATCTTTCCTCATGGTACTTCGCATCATCATCAAAATACATATATTCTCCGAACAGCGCCTCGACGTCGTCTCCGCTTTTTTCCTTTGATATTCCCATGAACGACGGAACAGTAGCTGTATGCAGGTATTCGCTATCCTTGATAAACGGCACCAGCTCATCTATAATCTCTCGGTCGGTGTACTCTATCGTTTGTCCGTTTATATTAATTGTAAGAGACCTTGTATTGGAAGCAGAGTACGGTTCCCCTATCATTCCCGTCACATTCAATGGTACAAAAATCATATAAATCACTGTAATTGCGGACACTGCAATAAAAGGCTTAAGTCCGCTGAACATCGAGCGTGAGGAGCGGTACATTATACTGTTTACAAGCATAAAAGAAATCACAAGTCCGAATATTGTTCCGAAAATAATGGAAGATTCAGAGTTTCCGTAGAAAATCCCACCGAACAAAACCATTCCGAGAAGAGATGCCGTAAAGATAAGCAAATATTTTACAATCGCAAACACGGGTTTCCAAACAACAGTAGTTCCGGACAGCTCGCTCTTGCGATATTTATGAAGAAACATCGCGCCGATATAGTAGACTATTGACTCGGGAATAACGGTAAGCAGCTGCACCGCTGTTTTGTCTTCAAACACTTTTTCGATGCCGACCAAGACACGAATGAAAGGAAATACATACCGGAGTCTGTCATAATCGAAATAGTATGAATCGTAAAGTCTTAATGCACCCATGTCAAATGTAAAAACAATCAGCGCATAAAGCGCAAACGGAAGAAATGTTATCACAAACGTCATAACAAACCTCATGAACGATGTTCCCGTAAGTCCGCCCGCAAGAAGCACGATTGAGTACACATACATGAAGCAAAGCACAGCGGTCAGGGCTAATGTAATATAAAAACCCGTAAACTCAGCCGCTACCGGCAAAATACCGATTATCATGAAATATGAAACAGTGTACCCTATCGCAATCGAGATAATATAATATATCGCACGGATTGCGGTTTCGCTCAGAAAAATCCACTCGCGGCGAATGGGAAGACTGTGATAACAGCCTACCGCCTGCTTTGAATTCACATATGACATTGCACTCATTCCCGCGAACATCGCTATTGCGGCACTGACAAAAATCCCTATTACAGCGACAGCCAGCATTGTGTCCATTGCGTAATTCTCTAGGCGGTCAGCACTGTAATTTCTGTAATCTCCCTCGCTGAGTATAATAAAGCAAGGGAGAATCATCACAAGAAGGACAATTATAATATACAGCGCAAATTGATGCACATTTTGGTTCAGCGTAAATTTAAAGAACGGCTTAGCCGAATAACGGCGTTCATCCGATAATGCTTTCGTTGAATTCATAACCTCGCTCCTCCATTTCCGATATAAATATTTCCTCAAGCGTAAGCGGAATAAACTCCATAAACAGCGGATTCAAACTGCCGAGGCAGCATGAAAGTTCAGCCTCATCCCCACGCGCGACTACTGTAAACAAACTGCCGCGACGGTCCAGCGAAATAGTGTTCAGCTTTTTGAGCTGCACCTCCGCCTCATCCGCCATCGATTTTTCAAACGAAATCTGAATTTTATGTATGCCGAGCTTTATGTCATCAAGTCCCGCCTCAAACAACAGCTCTCCCTTGTGAAGAAGTGCCACATGGTCGCATATGTCCTCAAGCTCTTTAAGGTTATGCGAAGCAAAGACCACACACATTTCTCTTTCCGCGACTTCGTCGGCTATTATCTTGCGAACAGCCTGACGCATTACCGGATCAAGACCGTCGAGAGTTTCGTCGCAGAAAAGATAATCGCTTCGGCATGAAAGTCCGAGAAGTATCGAAACCTGCTTCTGCATACCCTTTGAAAATGTCGAAATTTTTCTTTTTTCATCGAGTCCGAAAAACTTCAAGTATTCCTTGTACTTATCTTCCGAGAAGGTCGAATATGCGCTCTTATAAAGCTTTGCCATATCCGCAGCACATGAATTCTGCATAAAATACTGTTCGTCAGATAAATACACAACGCTCTTCTTTACCTCCGGATTTTCCCAAACGGGTATTCCGTCAAAAGTAACATCTCCGGAATCAGGCTTGTATATTCCGCACATTATCCGCAGAAGAGTCGACTTTCCCGAGCCGTTAGAACCGATGAGACCGAAAATCGAGCCCTTTTCGATAATTACCGAAACATTATCAAGGCTTTTTACAGTATCGAATTTTTTGACTATCGAATTAATTTTTATCATCAGTCTCCTCCTATTTTATCCCATGCCTCGTTTACCGCACCCATGAATTTTTCACGTGTTATTCCGGAGTTTTTTGCTTCGCTTGCCATTACGGTAAGCTTTTGAATAAGTCGTTCCTCCTGTTCTCCTCTTAAGCTTATCACTCCTGCAATAATTATGCTTCCTCTGCCTGGCAAAGTCATAATAACTCCTGTGCGCTCAAGCTCAGAATACGCTTTCTGTATTGTGTTCGGATTGATTCCAAGCTCACGTGCAAGACTTCTGACGGATGGAAGCTTATCGTCGGGACTTAGTTCACCGCTTAGTATGAGCGCCTTTATGTTGTCTATAAGCTGCTCGTAAAGCTGTTTCCTGTCTCTCAAATCAACAGTTATAAGACTCAATTTAATCACTCCTTTCCCGTGTCTGCTGTATTATTTGTATTAGTACAGTTAAATTATATCATTGTCAAAGCATTATGTCAATACTGAATTTCAAAAATCAAAAATCTTTTTTATTCAGACTCGCAACGCATTTCGCGAGGAGTGATTAAACAGTCCGAAAAACACAATTTTTCAGATATAATTGTTGATTCATTATTTAAAATTTAAATTTATTATTAATTTACTCCTCAAATTATTGCATAATATAAATGTTTGTTATATAATCTATGGGAAATCAATTTAAGGAGCTGTATTAATGTATTACTTTCTTGAAGCCACGGGCGGTGGTACAACAAATGGTGCCAATGCAATAACCACAATAATTATGCTTGTCGCAATGGTTGCTGTATTCTATTTCTTCATGTATCGTCCTCAGAAAAAGCAGGAAAAAGAGTCTAATGACATGAGAAACAATCTAAAGGTCGGGGATGAAATCACTACTATCGGCGGTATAATCGGTAAAATCGTATCCATAAAGGATGAAACCGTGCTCCTCGAAACAAGCAATGAAAGAAATAAAATCCGCATACTCAGAACCGCTGTACGCAACGTTGACGTACATGCAGAGGATGCCGACTGATTTTGTTCCCCTCTTTCTGTTTTCTCTGTAATTTCGAAGTCTCATCGTGAATAAAATTGGACAAAGATATTTTTGTTTACGGGAGGTCTTATGAAAAAAACGAGTGAAAACGGAAGGGGGATTTTTTTATCCTGTCTCTACGCTCAAATCGTGTGGGCACTGTCAACCGTTATTCTAATGCTCATCTTTTGCATCGTTGCATACTCCACTGCCGACCCCGATTCTATAACAACTCCTCTTTCGCTCTGCGCACTTTATTTAAGTGCTCTGATTGGCGGAATAGCCGCAGTACGTATATCCGGTGACGGAATAGTTTCGGGGGCAGTTTCGGGAGTAATTACCGCAATTCTCGTGTTTGCACTTTCCGTTCTTCCCTTGCCCGAATCGGGATTCGATCTGCCATCGTCGCTTCTCTTTACAGCACTTGTCATCCCCGCTTCTGTTATCGGCTCTATTGTCGGACATAAGAGGAAAAAAAGCCCCTTAAAGCACTCCAAAATCAAAAAAATTCAAAGATAGCATCCGAAAAACACAAATCAGATAATAAAAACGCACGAAATCGTGCGTTTTTATTATCGTCGAGACAGCTGTTGCGGAAAAGAAAATCTTATTTGTCAATTTTTTCCCACAATCGTGTCGAGAGCACTTTTTCAATACCGTACACTTCTCTTCTCGCCTCATCCGTCGATGCATCCACACCGGCAAGAGTAGTCGTTGAAAACGAAGATATCAAAGAGTATCTTAACGTGAGGTATATCCACGGAGCTCCCCCAAAAAACGGCAAAATCGTAGTTTCATCCGATCTCTTCAAAGCCTACGATTATTTTGAAGCCGATGTCGTAAATGATTTGTATTTTCAAGCCTCAAGGATGACATATTTTCCGCTGAGAGTGAGCGGTATTTTCGAATGTTCCGACAAAAATTCGGGATATGTCTTCGTAACAGAAAAACCGCAGAAGAAATAGATGCCGAAACAAGAGCCAAAACAAAATACGATATATAATACAATTTAAAAACACAAGTAAAAAATACGTTGCAAACGAACTCGACAAACTAATCAAGGAATACAATATACCGGAAACCGATTGGCAAACAAAACACGATGGCAATGCTCTGCTTACAAATGTTTATAAAGAATACATAAACTTTGTATATCTTGACCATCTTTTGACGCAGTCAGTCTCTCAGATAATATTGATTTCAATGCCCGTCATTATTATTGCGGCTATGATGATGGCATCGTTTATGACAAACTGGACCGAAAGCAATTCGACGGAGTATGGAATTCTCGGTACGATAGGGGCTAACCGACGGCAGCTTTGCGCGATATCTGCGGGGCAAATTATGCTGATATCATTGATTGCATCGGTACCCGTTATACTTATTTCCGCAGCCATATCAAATACATATATTTCAATATACAACAGTGCTTCTTCAACGGATGTGAATTTCGTATATTCAATTCCGTGGCCCAAGCTGATTGAAGCCTCGCTCTGGTTTGTTTTTTTCTCCTGCATATTCACATATGTGGGAATATCAAAGCTTACCAAAGGGACACCTACCATAAAGCAGGTAGGTGTCTCTTTGCATTTTTGATGATTGGTTTGGATGCGAGAATGAATTGTAGTAAAATCTAATTTTGGAGGGTACTACAATGAAAAAGAACTTTGGCACGGAAATGTATGCCCTCAAACCGATAGTCACAACAACTCTTCCGAAATGAAAGAGCTTATGGAGTATATGGCTCGGCATCACGATAGTCTGTTAAAAACAATGATCGACGAGCAAAAAGAGGTGTTTGAGAAATTTCACGATTGTTGGAGCGAGTATATGAGTTTAGCGGAGGCTGCTATTTTTGAGTATGCCTTCAAGCTCGGTATGAGGTTTGCTATCGAAACACTAACTAAATAACATACGAGACCTGACCAAATAAAAAGTACACCTATAGCGCTCCACAAAAGCAGAACGCTATAGGTGTTTTAACATTCAATGGCAACAAAGCATCAGGCGTTGCTTAAAAAGCATTATCCTATCTGCGTGATCACAAGATGCGCGGACACGGGGCGAGTTCCGCCTGCAAGAGGCGTGATGGTAAGTGCCGCAGCATTGCCTGCAGGATTACGGACCGTCAGAACCGAGTTGACTGCCGAGGTAGTTACGATAGCCATTCCTACGATCTGAGATGTTCCCGTGGCGCGACCTACGACAGTATATGCTAAGTCTTGACCGTTTAAGGTCAGAATCAGCTGTCCCGCCTCGGTAACACTGACTTGGAATAGGATCTGATAGGTGCCGATCGGTCCGAGATTGAACGAGGATGGACCAATCCGTCCGATGTTCGTGTTAGCAATCGAACCGTTCTGCGGGAAGCTGACATCGGTGCCCGGAGCAACCGTTGCCGAGTTATCGGGCGGCATCAAGGCGTAAAAATCGGCATAGCCGAGTACGCCTCCGGGAAGTCCTTGAGGACCCTGTGCGCCTGTATCACCTACAGGACCCTGAGGACCTACGGGACCTTGGGGACCTGCGGGACCTGTTGCACCTACGGGACCTTGAGGACCTATAGGGCCTGTATCACCTGCAGGACCTTGAGGACCTGCGGGACCTTGCGGACCTACAGGACCGGTAGCGCCTGCGGGGCCTACGGGACCCGTTGGACCGACATCACCTGCAGGACCCTGAGGACCGATTGGGCCTTGGGGACCTGCTGGACCGATTGCACCCGCCGGACCTTGAGGACCTGCGGGACCAATATCACCTGCAGGACCTTGAGGCCCCGGAACTCCTTGGAGGCCTTGAGGGCCCTGCGGACCAACAGGACCGATCTCGCCGACAGGACCTTGAGGGCCTACAGGACCGATAGCACCGGTGGGGCCTATGGGACCTTGCGCTCCTGTGTCACCTGCGGGACCTTGCGGACCGATTGGACCTTGGGGACCAATAGGACCAGTAGCACCTGTGGGACCTTGAGGACCCGGCGCGCCTGTATCACCTGCGGGACCCTGTGGACCCGGAGCTCCTGTTTCACCGGTGGGACCCTGTGGACCGATAGGACCCCTTGGACCCGTCGGACCTTCGGGACCGATAGGACCTCGTGGACCCGCAGGACCTGGGGGACCAATAGGGCCTCTTGGACCTGCCGGGCCTTGCGGACCTACGGGACCGGGTGGACAGACTACGCACGGATTTTTATCTTTATCGTGACAATCGTCACATTCATCGCAGCAATGCTGCAGATTGTTACTGTTGTTTTGACTGTCGTTTTGACAGTCATTGCAATAGCGATCGTTGGTACTTCGCATAAACGGATTTTGTCTGCTCATAAAACTACCTCCTTTGATAAATTTTGGTGAAGCGCTATTACTGTATATGTTGTTTTTTGACGAACAGATACGAATCCTAAAAAGGAAAAGGCTGACGAATCAAATGTCAGCCCTCAAAATTTGCGTTGGAGAAAGCAAGGAAAAGCCAAATCGGTTGAAAAGTTCACGGAAATATGATATAATAAACTCATCGAAAAATAAGAATTTGTAGGTGAGATCATGATTATTTTAATTACAGGAGCATC
>JAZODB010000159.1:0-1645 GCA_045596785.1 Eubacteriales bacterium | reverse complement strand
GACATCTATAATTACCACTCTTGTGAACACATACGATGAGAACAATAAAAACAGGTCGCTGTCTAATATTGCTTATACTGTAACTTCAATAATGGTTGAAAGTTATAACAACAGCGGGGAGACAAATTTTGAGGATTATCTGAACAATTCTGTGTATGATATAATACCGATTCTGAATGCAATGTCGGCAAATATGGATAATCTCGTTATTTTTGTTGCCGATGGCTCGGGCTGTGTAAAGCTTGCCGGAGGTTCGGACAATGCAATAAAATACGTCGGCGATGATGGGATTGTTAAGCCGGGAGAAGAGCTTTATTATTCTGAGGAAATATTGAATTCGCTCAAAATGTCGGAAGAAATTTCAAGAAACGATACTCTTGACGGATTTTTTTCTGAAAAACACCTTGTATATATTCAGCCGATAACATCACGTACAGGAGTAATGGTGGGGTCGGTTATGGCATGTACCATGACATCGGATATGGATGTTTTACTCGAAGCTATGATAAAAACCATAATCATGTCCACTCTTTGGCTAATGCTTGCGGCACTTATAGCGGTGTACTTTATTACGGAACGTTTTGTTTCTCCGCTTCGTGCCATGAGTAAAGCGGCACGTGAATTTGCGGCAGGTCATTTTGATGTACGTGTGACGGTAAACGGAAACGATGAGGTTGCGGAACTTGCGAACGCATTTAATAATATGGCAAATTCACTTCAGCACAGTGAGGATACGAGACGCCTCTTTCTTGCAAATGTTTCGCATGATTTGAGAACTCCGATGACAACAATTTCGGGATTTATTGACAGTATTATCGACGGCGCGATTCCTCAAGATAAAATACCGTATTATCTTGAGGTTATAGCCTCCGAGGTTAGACGGCTCTCTCGTTTGGTTTCGAGTTTGCTTGATATTACAAAAATACAGGCAGGAGAACGAAAGTTCAACATGGTTCCGTTTGATATTTGTGAGATGGCTCGTGAAATAATAATATCTTCAGAGCAGAGACTTGAGGAAAAAGAACTTGATGTTCAATTTGATTCAGATCGAGATAATATGTATGTAAATGCAGACCGCGATGCTATTCATCAGGTGCTTTATAATCTATGCGATAACGCGATTAAATTTTCAAATTCGAACGGTAAATATGTTGTCGGAATAAAAGAAGCGAACAACAAAATTAATGTAAGTGTGTATAATGAGGGGAATGGTATTTCTGCCGAGGATCTTCCGTATGTGTTTGACAGATTTTACAAGAGTGACAGAAGCAGGGGACTTGATAAAACAGGAGTAGGACTCGGACTTTATATATCGCGTACCATAATTGAAGCCCATAAAGAAAAAATAAAGGTGGAGAGTGAATACGGAAAATGGTGTAAATTCACATTTACGCTTCCGAAAACAAATCCGCCGAAAATTACCGATGACAAGAAAAACGGGGAAAACTGAAATGACATTACAATATACTGCAACATGCTTATTTGGACTTGAGGGATTTCTCGGCGAGGAGATAGAGCAGCTCGGATACAAGAGAATTGAGAATATTGACGGACGCATTACATTTGAGGTTGACGAAATTGCATGTGCCGAGTGTAGTTTGAATTTGAGATATCCCGAGAGACTTTATTTGAACCTCGGCACCTT
>JAZODB010000158.1:0-2839 GCA_045596785.1 Eubacteriales bacterium | reverse complement strand
GGGAAATCAAAACTGCGGAAAAACTACCTTGTTCAACGCGCTGACCGGCTCGAATCAGCATGTCGGAAATTTCCCCGGAGTAACAGTCGATAAAAAAATAGGAGAAGTACGCGGACAAAAAAACTGCTCCATAGTTGACCTTCCCGGTATATACTCGTTCCGTCCGTACACTCAGGAAGAAATTGTATCACGTGATTTCATTCTCAATGAAAAACCCGATGGAATCATAAATATAGTCGATGCCACAAATATTGAGCGCAATTTGTACCTAACGCTTCAGCTCCTCGAGCTGCGACTGCCAATGGTGCTGGCTCTCAATATGATGGATGAGGTACACTCAAACGGCGGCACTATTGACGTAAAAAAAATGAGCAATGCGCTCGGAATCCCTGTCATCCCGATAAGTGCGACAAAAGGCGAGGGAGTATCGGAACTTATAGATAAAGCTGTAACAACCGCCAAAAACAAAGTAACACCAAAAGTATGGGACTTCTGTGTAGCGAACTCTCCCATTCATCGCTGCATACACGGAGTAGTTCACCTGATTGAGGACCATGCCGAAAGGGCGGCACTTCCGTCGCGATTCTGCACGTCAAAGCTGATTGAGGGTGATGAGGAAATAGCGGTCAGGCTTGAGCTTGATACCAATGAAAAAGAACTGCTTGAGCACTGCATAGTCGAAATGGAAACCGAGACCGAGCTTGACAGCAACGCGGCACTTGCGCAAATGCGATATGACTTCATCGAAAGTATAGTGGCTTCTTCTGTTGTCAAGGCCCATGAAAACCGCGAGCATAAGAGAAGCATGAAAATAGATAAAATTCTCACAGGCAAGTATACGGCCCTTCCGCTCTTTATATGTATAATAGTGCTTGTATTTTGGCTCACATTCTCGGTAGTCGGAAGCGGACTGTCAGATTTACTTGCACACGCAATTGATGCACTGACTGCTGCCGCCGACAGAGCACTTACGGTGTACGGAATAAATCCTGTGATACACAGTCTTGTAATCAACGGAATCTTCACCGGAGTAGGAAGCGTACTGACATTCCTGCCTCTTATCATAACCCTGTTTTTCTTTCTCTCCATACTTGAGGATACAGGATATATGGCAAGAGTCGCGTTTGTAATGGATAAACCGCTCCGTAAAATCGGACTTTCCGGAAGAAGCTTCGTTCCCATGCTTATCGGATTTGGCTGTTCTGTTCCCGCGATAATGGCAGCAAGAACTGTTTCATCTGACCGCGATCGAAAGATGACTATTCTTCTCACACCGTTTATGAGCTGCTCGGCAAAAATCCCGATTTACGCTGTATTTGCAGCTGCGTTCTTCCCAAAATTCAGCGGGCTTGTAATGGTTCTGCTCTACATATTCGGAATTATTCTCGGAATAATCTTAGCGTTGATTCTAAAGAAAACCGCGTTCCGCGGAAATCCCGTTCCATTTGTGATGGAGCTGCCAAATTACCGTCTCCCGTCTCCAAAAAGTGTGGCACTTCTTCTTTGGGATAAAGCAAAGGACTTCATCGAACGTGCCTTCGGTATAATTTTTGTTGCCTCTATAATAATCTGGTTTCTACAAAGCTTTGATACCAGGCTGAATGTGGTTTCAGACAGCTCCGATAGTATCCTTGCAATAATCGGCAGTATAATCGCCCCTATCTTCAAGCCCCTCGGATTCGGTGATTGGCGAGCGGCAACAGCTCTTATTTCGGGATTTACCGCAAAAGAAGCGGTTGTTTCGACAATGGCGGTTCTTCTTAACACCGGTGTTGACAAACTGATATTATCTTTGTCATCTATGTTCACCGAGCTTTCCTCATTGAGTTTTCTTGTATTTACTCTGCTCTACACGCCATGTGTCGCTGCTATTGCAACAATAAAACGTGAGCTCGGAACAGTTCGTGCTACCCTCGGAGTAGTCGCACTTCAATGCTTAATAGCGTGGCTTGCTGCATTTGCGGTCTATGGAATTGGAGGATTGATTATATGAGCTTTCTTGATTATGTGATTTTAACCGTTATCACTATTCTCGTGATATTGGCAATACGTGTAATTCTGCGAAAAAAAACAAGCGGATGCGGCGGAAAATGCGGAAGCTGCAATATTTGCTGCTGCAAAAAAATCCCCTCCGAAAAAAACATGCATTAATTATACGCAGTTTCTTTAATATCTTATAAACATCAAAAAATCACTCTTGAGAAATGCAGCAAAAAAAGTATAATATATAGTGGTAATCATTTATAAAAACATATACAAACGGAGGAAAAAATGAACAACAAAGTTGCAGCTCTTATAAACGAGCAAATTAACAAGGAGTTTTACTCAGCATACCTGTATCTCGAATTTGCCAACTATTACGGCTCGGTAGGGCTTGACGGTTTTGAGAATTGGTACACAGTTCAGGCACAGGAAGAACGTGACCATGCTCTGCTGTTCTTCAAATATCTTCAAAATAATGAAGTGAAAATAACCCTAGAAGCGATAGATAAACCGAACTGCACTCTTACAGACCATATGTCGCCCCTTAAAGAGGGATTGGCACATGAAAAATACGTTACATCATTGATAAATACCATCTATTCCGCGGCATATGAGGACCACGATTTCCGTACAATGCAGCTTCTCGACTGGTTCGTAAAGGAACAGGGCGAGGAAGAAAAAAACGCCTCTGATATGATTACAAAAATGGAGCTTTTCGGCGGCGATGCAAAGGGTCTGTATATGCTCAACAATGAACTGAAAGCACGCATATATACCGCGCCTTCACTTGTTCTTTAATTTAAAGCTTCGTATCTGCAATAAAAAAACCACTTCATATGAAGTGGTTTTTTTATTG
>JAZODB010000157.1:0-9589 GCA_045596785.1 Eubacteriales bacterium | reverse complement strand
TGGAAATTTGGTATACTTAAAATACTTTAAACGAGAAGGCAAAAGCCCCCACAGTATTTCTAACAGGAGATAACAATGATAACACGTGATATTACAATAAAAAATAGTGTTGGACTCCACGCAAGACCGGCAACATTCTTCATTCAGAAAGCAAATTCCTATAAAAGTTCCGTTTGGGTTGAAAAAGATGACCGCAGAGTTAATGCAAAAAGCCTTCTCGGTGTCCTTTCGCTCGGAATCGTTAAGGGCATGACAATTACATTAATTGCCGACGGCGCAGATGAGGCTGAAGCACTTGCCGGTTTGGCAGAGCTCGTCGACACGGGATTCTCTGAATAAATTTCTACTTGTAATAACCAAAACCTGAGCGATGGTGACAACACCTTCGCTCAATTTGTTATATGAGGATTATGCAAAATTTATCAAAAAATATAGAATATCTGAGAGAAAAGTCGGCGGTACTGCCGAGAACTCCCGGTGTCTACATTATGCAGAATGATGCGGGGCATGTGATTTACGTAGGTAAGTCTCGTTCACTGCGTGACCGTGTGTCCCAATACTTCCACGGTTCTCACGATGAAAAAACCTCGAAAATGGTTTCGTCTGTTCATGATTTCAGATTCATTACCTGCGATACCGAAATGGAAGCACTTGCACTTGAAAACAGTCTGATAAAGCAATATGCACCTAAATACAACATCAAGCTCAAGGATGCAAAATCGTACCCTTATATAAAAATAAATACAAAATCACCTTGGCCGCGAATATCCATGTCCAGAAACAGAATTGCCGACGGTGCTCTTTATTTCGGACCTTATTCATCAACCGCTACGGTTTACGAAATAATTGCTGAGCTTGAACGTACTCTGAAAATCCCGACATGCAAAAGAAAATTCCCCGAAGATATCGGAAAAGAGCGCCCCTGTGTCTATTATCAAATAGGGCGATGCATGGGCGTGTGCACCGGAAAAATCGAAAGAAACGAATATACTTCGGCAATCGATCACGCCGCCGCTATTCTTCGCGGTGGAACACGCGAGACGATATCCGCGCTTGAGCAAAGGATGAACAAAGCGTCAGAGAATTTGCAATTCGAGGAAGCGGCAAGGTGCCGCGATTCCATAGAAGCACTGAAAAAACTCAGTGAACGCCAAAAAGCCGTCGGCTCACCCGATGTCGAATGTGATGTGATTGGTCTTCATTTCACTAAATTTGACAGAGATGCCGTTAAGTTCCGTGAATGCGCGACCGTATTCTACATCCGAAGCGGATATATTGCCGACAGCGACCACTTTATATTCGGATGCGAAGAAATCACGGAAAATGATTCCGAAGCTGATTTCGATGAAAATGATTCGCCGCTATGTGTATTTCTAATGTCTCTGTATCAGTCAAGAGAATATATTCCGAATGAAATTCTATTGTCGTTCGAACTGCCGGAACACGAAATCAAAACTCTGTCCGAGTATTTGAATAAACGCTCAGGACACAGAGTAAATCTGAGAACTCCGAAAAAAGGAGCGTCAAAATATTTGTGCGAAATGGCAGTGAACGATGCAGAAAAACATTCTGAAAATCAATCGGCAAAAGAGCTCCATGACGAAAAAACTCTCGCGGCACTCACCGCTCTCCTCGGACTTGAGGTTTTCCCGGAACGAATTGAAGCTTATGATATATCCAACCTCGGAAATGAGCACATTACTGCGGGAATGGTAGTCGCAATCAACGGTCGCTTGAAAAAAAGCGAATACCGAATGTTTGGAATCAAATCAACCGAGGGACAGGATGACTACTCTGCAATGTCAGAAGCTTTATCGCGCAGAATAACCCATATCGGTGAAGCTGATGACAAAATGAGTGCATATCCCGATCTTATACTGCTCGACGGAGGCCGCGCTCACGTTTCGGTAATTAAACGTATTCTTCGCGAACGCGGATACGACATTCCCGTCTTCGGCATGGTGAAGGACGAGCATCATAAAACAAGGACTCTCGTTGATGAAGAAAATGAAATTAACATCGCGCGCCACGCAGATGTTTTTCGGCTGATTTACGCTATACAGGAGGAAGTACACAGATATACGGTCAGTCGTATGACAAATGCCAAGCGAAAGTCTATGAAATCTTCGGCTCTCGAACAAATTAAAGGAATCGGTCCCGCAAAAGCAGCTGTCCTTTCCGATAATTTCAAATCCTTTGAAGCCATAAAAAAAGCTACTCTATCCGAACTCAGCGAAATCAAAGGAATATCAAAATCAGACGCCCTTGCTGTCTATAACCATTTCAACAACAAAAATTCTTCCGATTATGAGGTAAAATAATGAGAATAATAACAGGAAGCGCACGCGGCACAAAGCTCTCCGCTCTTGAAGGAGAAACCACCAGACCGACCTCCGACCGTGTTAAAGAAGCAGTTTTTTCTATGATTCAATTCGATATCGAAGGAAGAGCTGTTCTCGATTTATTCGGAGGAAGCGGACAGCTTGCTCTCGAAGCCCTCTCACGAGGAGCCGCACGTGCAACAATCATAGACCAGTCGCGCGATGCCGTGGATATTATAATTGAAAATGCAAAAAAAACGCATCTCTTCGACAGATGCCGAATTTCCGCGTCTGATTACACATCATTTATTCGCGGTGCCGCAGGACGTGAAAAATATGATATAATCTTCCTTGACCCCCCGTATAACACCGCTCTTCTTCCCGCATCCTTAAACGCAATTGCAAATGCAGATTTATGTGCAATCGGAGCACAGATTATTTGCGAAACCGACTGTGATATTCCGGTAAAAAACACTCGCCTCAGAAAAGATGAGGATATCGCGGCAAAGTACGTGCTGAATGACGTTTTCGGTGGGAGCGAGGAGCTTATGTCACGTTACAAAGTTTTGAAATCCACACTTTACGGACGCACGAGAATCACAGTTCTCACACCATCCGCAGATAACGAGTGATTGATATGAAGAAAGCTATAATTACGGGCAGCTTTGATCCTGTGACATCAGGTCACATGGACCTGATAGCAAGAGCAGCTGAAATGTTTGACGAAATATACGTTGTAATTCTTGCAAATACCGAAAAAAAATCAGGACTGTTTTCTCCAAAGGAACGTTTGCTTATTTTAAATAAAGCGTTAGATTCACTTGATGACGACAATATTCACGCAATCGTACATCACGGACTTACTTCTGATATAGCACGAGAGATCGGTGCGGATTTTATCGTTCGCGGTGCCAGATCCGGCTCCGATTTCGACTACGAATACAATCTCGCGTGTATAATGAAAAGATTCGCTCCCTCGCTCGAAACCGTAATACTTCCATGCGCACCGGAGCTTTCGGCAATCAGCTCAACATATGTGCGCGACCTTTTGAAATACGGTTGTGATTTAGGCGACGCAGTACCTGCCTCCTGCGGTGAAATTATTACCGAACTGTACAAAAAGCATTGCTGATTATTTACAGCAATGCAAAATATTCATGTAAACAAAAAACCTATGACTCGTGAATTTGAGTCATAGGTTTTTTATAAATCAACTAATCTATAAGGTCCTTGATTATATCCATCATAACGATTGTTTTGCAGTCATAATAATCATCAATGAAATTGTAAAGTCTGCCTTTTTCGTATCTGTTATATAGGTCACCGATATATCTATTGTTACCCCACACATTTACAAAAATATCTGCTGAAGATACAGCACCCATCTTTTCAAACGGAGATACTGCGATGCCGAAGCAGGAAAGGTCAATGCGTCTGAGCACCGGAATGAATATTCCGCTTTTGCACTTTATCCAGCCGTAAATATACGAATAGAACGAATCGGAGATATCGTAGTCCCATTCATTTACGCAGATATCGTTTCCGCTCATGTACCAACCGCCATCACAAACGGCATATCTGTATTCTCCCACATAAATGAAAGCATCACCGTAAATATTGGGATTTGATTTGCTGTATGCACGAATAATAACAGCGCCTTCATTATAGGCAAGAAGCTCACCTGTTTTCCCGTTTATTGTCACTCTGTTGTGACCAAACCATTGGGTAAAGCAAATATCGTCATACGTTTTTCCATCGGATGAAGTCACTGTGAATGACGTTTTGTCGCCTTCCGCAATATTCCAATCGAGTGCCTCAACATAAAGGGTCGGAACTCTGTATTCCGGATTGGAAGTATAGTAGCGGCTGACATAAACATTCAACTTAAAAAGCGGCACGCCGCCCTTTGTGTAAACATAAACCTCTGCTGTTCCCGTAGTATCACCGCTTACAAGAGCTTGCTTTCTGTAATCATAATGAACGATATCACGATTGGTTGAATAGTAATACAACCCCGCGCCGAAGGAACGCTCCTCATTATCATTCATATATACATCACTTGAGTTTTTCTCGAAATATTTGCTTATTTCATCTTTAATTTCATCTTTTGAGTAAAAAATACCACCGACTATTGTACCGGGAGGACAAATACTCGGAAATGACACCTTATCATCTGTACATTCATCCTCTTCACATCCATTAAATGAAGCAATCGGCTGCTTGAAAATCGAATCGGTGTTTGTTTCATCGTTATCTTTTATCGCAGTATCTCTTGAATCAACAAAAAGTCCTTCTGCCGATACCGATAACATAAGCATAAGCATAGCTAATACAAATGCCGAAATTCTTATGTAGACCTTGCTCATGGATAATACCCCCATATAAATATTATTTACGTTCAACATAATTATAACTTATATGTCAATATATGTCAATAAGTTTGTTATTTTATATTTTATAAAAAAATCATTCAATTCATTAAAATTTTCAGAAGTACCCTACTGTCATATGATTTTATTTCAAATTTTCAGCGAGTTTGATTGCAATTGCCGCAGATTTCTCGGCAGCTCTCTCTGCAAATGACGGATAGTAATCGCACGCTCTCCCATCGGCATCATCGGAAATCGAACGTATTACAGCGAACGGAACACCGTTCACATAGCAAACCTGACCGACAGCCGCGCCTTCCATTTCGCAAGCAACAGCGGCAAAAGTATCCGCTATATATTTTTTTGTCTTCAAATCAGCGATAAACTTATCCCCCGATGCGACAGTTCCGCACACACACTTGATATCCATTTCCGAAGCGGCGAACAATATCGCGGATACAAGTTCGGCTGAAGAAGGTATCCTTACCATGTTGATTCCCGAAATAAGTCCTACCGGGTCACCGAGAGGTGATGTATCCATATCATGCTGAACAACCGCATCGGAAACCGCTATATCCCCGATTGTAAGTGATTTTGTAAGCGTGCCCGCCACACCGGTATTTATAATTGAATCAGGGTGATATTTTATAATCATCGCCTCTGTGCACATAGCGGCAAAAACCTTTCCTATACCGCACACCGCACACACAGCCTCACAATTTCCAAGCATCCCCACAGTAAAAGTAATTCCGCCGCATTCCTCTGTGCATGTGTTTTTCATAGCAGCGATTATTTTTTCCGCCTCAATTTTCATTGCTGCAATTATTCCGAGCTTCATTTTTGTTCTCCCATTATTATTTAATCTGCATTTCGATTCCGCAGGCATCCGATGGCATACGCCAATCACCTCTCGGAGACAAAGCCACGGATCCCACCTTCGGTCCGTCTGGCAAAGCACTTCTCTTGAACTGCTGAGAGTAGAATCTGCGCATAAAAGTATTGAGCCATTTCAATATTACATCGCCATCAAACTCATCCGCAAATGCGACTCTTGCCTCGCGGTAAATTTTTTCGGGAGTTTCTCCGAAGCGAACAAAATGGTACAGGAAGAAATCGTGCAAATCATACGGACCGACTATATCCTCTGTTTTCTGAGCAATTTCGCCGTCCTTTGCCGGAAGAAGCTCGGGACTTACCGGAGTCGCGAGAACATCACGGAGAACTTCTGCAAGCTTAATACTGCCCATTTCTTCGGATAAATCTGCGTAATATGAGACAAGATGACGGACAAGAGTTTTAGGAACCCCCGCATTGACGCCGTAATTCGACATATGGTCCCCGTTGTAAGTCGCCCAACCGAGAGCAAGCTCGGAAAGGTCTCCCGTTCCGACAACGAGGCTTCCGTCTGCGTTGGCTATATCCATAATAATTTGTGTACGCTCGCGAGCCTGTGAATTTTCATATACAACCGAAAAGTCCGATGAGTCATGGTCTATATCACGGAAGTGTAAATCCACCGCTTCTTTTATATCAATACAGCGGAAGGAAGTACCGAGTTCAGCCGCCAATTCTTCGGCATTTGATTTTGTTCGGCTTGTTGTTCCAAAACAAGGCATCGTAACAGTTGTAATTTCACTGTGCGGTCTGCCGAGTATATCAAGTGCACGGACCGCCACAAGAAGTGCCAAGGTCGAATCAAGTCCGCCCGACAGTGCAATCACGCAGCCTTTTGCGTAAGATGCACGGATTCTTTTCGCCAAACCGTAAGCCTGAATATCAAGGATACGTCCGCACACAGACTTTTTTTCAGCCTCATCGGGAATAAACGGCCTCGGCGAAATCACTCCCTGTATATCTGTTTCCCGCATGTTCAGTGAAAACTCAACCGTAAAGTAATCCTTGGTATTTTCGGGATTATATGTGTTCATACGCAGTCTGTCGTGTACCGAGTGTGCAATATCAACAACCCCGAAAATCAGATTTTTCTCTCCAAACGGTGGGTTTTCCGAAATAATATTTCCATTCTGAGCAATCAAGGAATGGCCTGAAAAAACAAGGTCGGTAGTAGATTCACCTTTTCCCGCTCCGGAGTAAATATAAGCGGAAACAAGACTGCCGGATACGCTTTTCACGAGCGTACGTCTGTATTCTTCCTTTCCTACCGTCTCATTTGATGCAGACAGATTTATTATAACATTCGCTCCTGCCTGAGCGTGACCGACAGCCGGAGACAAAGCAACAAGCATATCTTCGCAAATCTCGCACGCAACTCGAAGCAATGGCATTTCGGCACATTGGAAAATCAGCTTTACTCCGAACGGCACATGCTCACCGCACAAAAACACCTCGGATATGCCATCGGGAGCGGGAGTGAAATTGCGAAGCTCGTAAAACTCACCGTAATTCGGGATGTTCGCTTTAGGAACAACGCCTAAAATATGCCCGTCTGACAAAGCCACAGCACAGTTAAACAGCTTACCCATATTGTATACGGGCACGCCTACAAAGACAAGAATTTTCTTGCCCGCCGTGTGTTCTTTTATTGCTGCAAGTGCTTTCTCCGAATTTTCAATCAGGGAATCAAGAAGGAACAGATCCCCGCAAGTATATGCGCTCAAGCAAAGCTCCGGGAATGCAATTACCCCTGCACCGTTATCATATGCTTCATCTATAAGTTCGCATATACATCCAATATTTTCTCTCGGAGCCGCAACAAGTGTTTCGGGTATAGCCGCCGCAAGTTTTATAAATCCGTGTTTCATTTTTTAAGCTTCCTAACTGTTAACTAAATCTTTAATAAATATTTTTGTATTCTAATCAAATTTCATCCGAGCCATTCTTCGGCGGATTTGATGGCACATGCACCGTCGGCACATGCAGTTACAATTTGCCGCAGTTCTTTTGTGCGAACATCCCCTGCAACAAATACTCCCTCCACAGAAGTTTTGCAGGATTCTCCGGCAACAATATATCCGCTTTCGTCAAGCTCAAGCTTGTCACGGAAAAGCTCGGTCTCCGGAACCCTGCCAACTGCAACGAAGACTCCCGAACAATCGATTGTCCTCCGTTCTTCGTGCAGTTTGTCGGATATAACAACTCCTATCACACGTTTTCCGTCTCCCAGAATCTCCTCGACAGTGCTGTTCATGATAAATTCTATATTTGATTTCTCTCTCGCACGCTCAACTGTTCTCTGCGCGGCACGGAATGAGTCACGCCTGTGTATAATCATTACCTTTTCACAAATATTAGACAGGTACATAGCGTCTTCAAACGCAGTATTACCCCCACCGAGAACAACTGCCGTTTTTTTTCTGAAAAACATTCCGTCACATGTTGCACAGTAAGAAACACCCCGTCCTGTATACTCCGCCTCTCCCGGCACATTCACAAGTCTCTGTTTTGCACCTGTGGCTATTACCACAGCTCCGGCCTCAATTTCACTGTCGCGCATCTTGATTTTCTTATGCTTTCCGTCAAGCATAAGCCCCGTTACCTCGTCAGTCAAGGTAAGACATCCAAACTCTTCAGCCTGAGACTTCATTTTCTCGGAAAGCTCAAATCCGCTTATTAAATCAAAACCGGGATAGTTTTCTATCGAAGATGTGCCCGCCATCTGCCCACCCACAGTTGCCTTTTCGATTACAACCGAAGAATAACCTGCACGCTCCGCGTAAAGTGCCGCAGTGTAGCCGGCAGGACCTCCTCCTATGATTGCAATATCGTAATATTTCATAGATAACCTCTTTTTGTGATTTTATGTACAAAATATATGTGAATTACCGTAGTATGCTCTTGAATATCCAAAAGCTGTCATAAAACATCGCCTCAGAATTTTTCTATTTCAGAAGAAAGCGCAGAGGAAATTTTTTCGACTTCATTAAAAATGCGCCAAATGAAAACCGAGCACAGTGCTTCGCGGTAAAAATGTCTGAAATGCTCGGCACGTTCTCATTTTTCGATATTAATTTTGCGAGTCATGCATCCAAGAATAAGGAAAACCTCATAAATTATATATTATATATATCAGTGATTAATTATACACCGAGCCGACAATCTTCGCAGTAAAACAGTACCCAAAATGATAACAATAAATATGTATGAAAATTTTTACTTAAAGCGCTTTTTCATCTCATTCAAATCGTGGAGAATTTTTTTAAGTGTATGAATTCCGTATGCCGCGCCCAACGCGGGAACAGCCGCAACAATCGAAACTGCATTTGTAGTTTTATATACAATAAGCTCTATGGCAAACCATATTATTAATCCTATTCCGGCAATCATGCATACCGCTTTGGCGGCAGTTAAATATCTTCCGTATTCTTTCGGGATAAATTCAAGCGGCTCATCTGCGGGGAGCTCTATTTCGCTGTACTCACGCACATATTCAACAGGCTGTTCGATATTATCTTCCGTCTTGGCTACGCTCTCAGACGCGGCACGCTCCGCATTTTTTGCCTCACGTTCCTGTATTTTTCTTTTGTCGTGAACCTCACAGATTCTGAGCAGATACTCCATTCCGCTGTCGGTCACACCCGCATTGCGCAAATTTCTCTCGTTCGATACAAGCCGCCTGACCGCCGATGAAGTAGATGCATTGGTAAATTTCACAAATGGAAGCAGTATTGATTTGCATCTGTCGCACAGCCTGGTTTTATCGCTGTCCGATATTTCCGTTTTACAATTATAACAATATGCCATATTTCACCCCAGCAATTTTTAAATCATAAATTATTTTGGCACACCTCAGGACTGTATGTAAATATTATAGCACACAATCTGTTGTTTCGGCAATAGTCTTTAAAAAATTCAGTCCCGGGTTCTCGTATTATTCTTTAAATTTAATAAAAACAAAAATCAATTATTGAAAATTTCACATAATAAATGTATAATAATATA
>JAZODB010000156.1:0-5282 GCA_045596785.1 Eubacteriales bacterium | reverse complement strand
TATACGGTTAACGCACATAAAGGCCGTTCGAATTAAGGGTGTATGGCCTTACTTTGCAGCTTGTTCTTATTTTTCATGAGGGAGGTACGTTATGCATCAGGCTTTATACAGAAAATACAGACCTCAATCATTTGATGACGTATGCGGCGAGGAGCAAGTCACCTCCGTTCTAAAGTATGAATCACAGCACTCAAAGTTTTCTCACGCATACCTCTTTTGCGGTCCTCGCGGAACAGGAAAAACCACTTGTGCCAAGATTCTTGCGAAAGCATTAAACTGCGAGTCACCGGTTGACGGTAATCCTTGCGGAAAATGTTTTGCGTGTACCTCCATAGATGACAGTAACGCTCCTGATGTTCTTGAAATGGATGCGGCTTCAAACAATGGGGTAGATTATATCCGCGAGATACGGGATGAAGTTAATTATACTCCGGCTGCGCTTAAAAAACGAGTTTATATTATTGATGAAGTACACATGCTCTCCGTCGGTGCATTCAATGCTTTACTTAAAACACTTGAAGAACCGCCTGAACATGTAGTGTTTATTCTCGCCACAACCGAGCTGCATAAACTTCCCGCAACAATAATATCGCGCTGTCAGCGTTTTGATTTTCGAAGAATTAAATCTGACGTGATTTCTTCACGGCTCTTATATATTGCAAATACAGAAAACATACAACTTTCGGAAGATGCGTCCAAGGCGATAGCAAAACAAGCTTTGGGAGGAATGCGTGATGCTATCAGCATGTTTGAGCTGTGTGCGGCAGGCGGTCATGACGTAAATTACGAAAGAGTAAAAAATATTTTAGGGCTTGCCGGTGTTGAAATTTTATATAAAACCGCAGTTGCCGTATCAAAAAAGGATATCTCGTCGATTTTTTCAATACTGAAAAATATAAGCACTTCATCAATGGATATTGCCGTATATTGGGCTGAGCTTACGGAATTTTGGCGCAGCATGCTTGTGTACAAATTCCTCTCGGAAAACGAACGAAGTGTGTACCTTGACATGACAGAATCGGAGTTTAAATTGCTTGCCGACGCTTCACGTCGATTCAGTAAAGAAGTATTGACATATCACTTCGGACTCCTTGACGAGGCACTTCACAATATGGCAAGGCTTCCGCAAACAAAAAGGCTTTCGGCAGAACTGACATTAATTAAAATGAGTGATACATCATTTGACTCAAATCCTGCCGCTCTGCTTTCACGGATTGCGGCACTTGAAGAAAAAATAAGTCTTCTGGAAATTTCCCCTGTCACAACAAACGAGAGTTTAAATTCAAATGATAAGATTCCTGTATTACCCTCTTACAACTCAGACTCGCAGGAAAATATTCATATCGAACAGCAAACAACCGAAACTGATGCGGAATCTCCTCAAATGGAACAAATTTTAAACATCGGTGACGTTGCGGAGCGCATTTCATCTCAAAATCCACTTTGTTCCGGTTTCTTGAGTGAGTGCGACTGCTTTGTATCAAATGACAAAAAAACAATTTTGATTAAAACAGTGAATGACTTCGCTAAGAAAGTTTTATCATCCGAAACCTCAGTGCAGTCATTGCAGTCGGCATTCAGAATTTGTGGAATAGCAGATATCGGAGCTGAAATAAAAATCGAAATCGGAGCTGTTCCGAAAGAGAAAAATTCTCTTGATGAATTGACCGATTTTTAAAAAAACTATAAAGGCGGTACATAAAATGAAAGCAAAACTTCCCAAAGGTATCGGCGGCGGTCCGACAAATATGCAAGGAATGATAAAGCAAGCTCAAAAAATGCAGGAGGACATGGCTGCACTTCAGGAAGAGCTTGATTCCCGTGAATATGAAATAAAAGCCGGCGGCGGTGTTGTAACTGTAAAAATAAACGGCAAGCTTGAGGTTTTATCAATTGATGTATCACAGGAAATTGTTGACCCTGATGATATTGAAACAATGACCGATGTTCTTGTCGCTGCCGTCAATGAAGCAATAAAAAAAGTAAACGAAACAAATTCAAGCGAAATGGGAAAAATAACAGGCGGACTCAATGTCCCCGGAATGCCTGGTCTGTTTTGATTTATGGCTGAAAATATTGAACCACTCGAAAGACTGACGGACATGTTCCGTAAGCTTGACGGAGTAGGTAAGAAATCAGCGGCAAGATATGCCTTTTGTGTTCTTAACTTTACCCCGGAAGAAGCATATGATTTTGCAAAAGCAATAATAGCCGCAAAAACAGAAATACAGAAATGCTCTGTATGCTGTAATATCACAACTTCGGAAATATGTCAGATATGCGCTTCTGAAGGACGGGATCATTCCACTGTTTGTATCGTTGAAGATCCAAGAGCAGTTATTGCAATCGAAAACACGAGGCAGTACAATGGATTATACCATGTTCTGAATGGAACAATATCACCTATGCGCGGAATAACCCCCGAAAAACTCACAATCAATGCTCTTCTCGGCAGGATAAAAGCAGATGATAATGAAATAAGAGAAATTATTCTTGCAACAAATCCAACTGTGGAGGGCGAAGCAACTGCCATGTATATTGCAAAGCTTATTTCTCCTCTTGGAATAAAGATTACTCGAATTGCAAACGGAGTACCTGTCGGAGGAGATCTCGAATATGCCGACGAGGTTACGCTCAGACGTGCAATGGAAGGAAGATATTCTGTTTTGTAATTTCATAACGCAAACTATCCGCATCTACGGACTTATTCCGTAAATGCGGATAGTTTTTTCAAAAAACAATTTATTCAACCATTACCGCTGCCGGAGACAACTGATGCATCTATCAGTGCTTCCAATGTATCCGATGACTGAACAGGCTGACCGCTCGCAGGACAAATTCTCACTCCCATACTTGTAGGGGCTACAAGAGCGTATTTACAATTTCTCTGAAATTCATGCGTTTTCCCCTGTCTTTATTTTCAAATTGATTTATCAAACTGTATATTGAGTAGATGCTGTGGTTCCGACTTCACCGTCATTCCGATCGTTCCAATATCAGCTTTTTTCATTTCAGATCACATTCCCTCTCCTTTCTTTCATTTTTTCGAGTATAGAATATGGTACTTTTAAGTTTCCGAGACCCTGTCCTATTTTTATATGTGGTTTGAAAGCTCCGTGGAAATCAGTTCCTCCGGATAATTTGAGTCCGTATTTTAAGGCAAGCAGCCTATACTTCTCAGCTTGCTCAGTGGTGTAGTCAGTATAATATCCCTCAACTCCGCAAAGACCGTTATCGACAAGCCGCCTCACAAAAGAATCAAGTTCATCTGCAGATTTTTTTGTCAGATGGAGATGTGCAAGATATGCCTCCCCTCCTGCTGCCCTTATAAGCTCAATAGCTTCTGTGTCGGTTAGTGCCTGATTTTCGGAGTAAGCAGGGCATCCGACATTGAGCCATTTATTGAAAGCCTCACGAGGAGATTCGGAGTATCCTTTTTCAGTCATTATTTTGGCAATATGAGCGCGGCATAAAATCCCTCGTCCTGCCTTTTTTCTTACATCGTCAAGACTTACGTTAATTCCGAGTTTGCAAAGAAGTTCGCATGTCTCACCTATTCTCTCGGTTCGGACTTTTCTGATATTTTCAAGCGCATTATTTAACCGAGCAGAATTTACATCAATAAAATATCCGAGAATGTGCGTCTCGGTATCGGATTTTGCCGACAGCTCAATCGCAGGAATTACTTCAATTCCCAATTCAGCACCTGCTTTTAACGCCTCCGAAACGCCATCGGCTGTATCGTGGTCCGAAACGGCAACCGCAGAAAGCCCTGCGTCAACCGCATGACGAACAAGCTCACGCGGAGTCATAGAGCCATCGGAGCATTCGGTATGTGTGTGTAAATCAATTAATTTGTCATCATTCATTTTTTAATCCTTTTTCCAAAGCCCGAGAGCCGGATTGCTTATGTAGAAAATTTCTTCTCCGTTTACAGTGTTCCAACCGTCAGTTAAATGTTCATGGGGGTAGATCCACTCGGCATCCTTGTAGGGCATGTACTCAAATCCCACTCCGCGCACCTCATCTTCCGTAAGAAGCTCTGTACAGTATGTTATCTTAAATCTTACGTCTGATGAACCATAAATAAGATGAGCGGCAACCTTTTTAAATGACTTATGCATCGGATATATTATTTTAGCTATTTTATCACCGCCATCTATGATTGTCAATATAACATTCTCAACTTTGTATGATTTATCAAAAAAACGAGGTTTGGATTTTAATTTTTTTCAATCACATCTCTTGACGAAATGAGTATAATTATGTATAATATATTGTAGTAACTTCTGTAACTGACGGAAAGGCGAAAGCCGGCGGAATCAACCGCATGAAGCAGAAGTTTATTGGTATCTTGTGATTCCGACAGCTCGATTGAGCAGCCGTCCGTCTGGGCATATGACTTCGTTTCATACAGGCGAGTTATATGCTTTTTTCTGTTTTAACCCGTACATGACAAATTACCGCCGCGATAGTCTGTACGTCATTTGCGGCGGAGATTGGGAAAAAATATGAAAAAAGTTGCCGTTATAATGGGTAGTGACAGTGATCTCCCCATTGTTGAAAAAGCGTTTGCCGTTTTACGCAAATACAATGTACCGTTTGAAGCTCATGTAATGTCCGCACACAGAACTCCTGAGGCAGTTTCTGCATTTGTAGGTTCTGCACGTGAGAATGGATTCGGAGTAATCATAGCAGCAGCCGGCATGGCGGCTCATCTTGCCGGAGTCTGTGCAGCCGCAACAACCATTCCGGTGGTAGGTGTACCTGTACGCGGGGGAATGCTTGACGGACTCGACGCACTTCTTTCAACTGTACAAATGCCGTCCGGTATTCCGGTAGCAACAGTTGCAATGAACGGTGCCGAAAATGCCGCTATACTTGCATGTGAAATTCTGTCTCTTTGCGATGATACCCTTGCTGTCGCACTTTCCGAAGCAAGACGTGAAGGTGCCGAAAAGGTTTACGCCAAAGATATAGCTTTGCAGACAAAACTAATTTAATCATAAAACGCACGCAGGCGACAAATAACGAAGTCCCTGCGTTTTTCAGTAAATCATACGGAATATTTTATTTTTTCAGTAAATCATATTTGATACTTCGGAGGAATTTAATGTGGGAAATTTGAGAGAAGAATGTGGTGTTTTCGGTATTTATTCACCTAAAAAAGCCAACATAGCCTCAACCGTTTATTACGGTTTGTATGCACTTCAGCACAGAGGTCAGGAAAGCTGCGGAATAGTTGTTAACGATGACGGTGTTTTTGCTTCTTTAAAGGAAAG
>JAZODB010000155.1:0-6052 GCA_045596785.1 Eubacteriales bacterium | reverse complement strand
ATAAGAGCCTCTGTATACCAATTGAAGATTGTCATACCGTCTTGAACTGTATTTTCATCCTCGCTGCTGTCATAAATGTTCAAAGAAGCCTCCTGTGCAGCCCTGCACTCAGTTTCCGTTATATAGCCATCTTCCAACATTTCCTCAAGTACTATCCAACGGCGATAAGCATTTCCTCGAAGAATTTTTTCGGTACCATCACTTTGTATTACTACACGGTCATTTTCATGATACTTCGGCTCATACTGAGACGGGTTCTTTACAATTGCCGCAAATGCCGCACACTCAACAAGCGTAAGCTCAGACACATCCTTGCCAAAATAGAAGTTGGCAGCCGCCTGCACACCATGACAGTTATTGCCAAGGTAAATAATATTGAGGTATGCTTCAAGAATTTCTTCTTTACTTTTTACTTTTTCAAGATTCAACGCACGGAAAATCTCCTCAACCTTTCGCTGAATCGTAACGTCATCCTCACCGGTTACATTTTTTATAAGCTGCTGAGTTATAGTGGAACCACCTGCTGATTTCCCGGTAGGGAAAAGAAAGTTAAATACTGCCTGAGCAGTGGTCCACCAGTCCACTCCGTTATGAGAAATAAAGCGGTGGTCTTCAATTGCAATAAATGCATTTATCAAGTTCTTCGGCAACTTGCCGTATGATACGGAAATTGTGTTTTCGGTTGAGTAAAGGCGTTGCTCCTCTATCTCAACAGGAGTACCGTTTCGATTTTGTCTGTCCTCCATTGTCTCATAATCCATATAGTATATTCTTGTAGTGGAGTCCTGACTCGCCGTAACAATCAATGACGGATCTATTTCAAGATCAAGATAATTATTTATATAAATTGCAAAAACCGTGCCCACAATTATGCCCGTAATCAAGCCTATCAGGAGAACTGTTAAAAGAACATTCAGAAAATATGAAAAGATTCTGAATATAACTTTTCCTATGATTCCAAGCACACGCAGAACCTCAATTCCCCAATTCACACGTGGGCTGTTATTTTGATTCATATTCCTCTAACCTTTCGATTATTATTTTCCTAACATTATAACCCTTATTTTTGAATCGCATATTAACGTTATCGGATATTCAGGTAAATATTTCTGATATTTATTTGAATACTACATTATCGCAACCGAGAATATCGTTAAGTTCATTTATGACAAACTGCGTAGGATTCATTAAAATACTTTCCCGCATATATTCCTTAGTCTCAGAAAAATAAAACGTAACCGGAATATTTCCGTCAAATATTTCGCAAACCGCTTTTGCTCGTTTATATTCGTCAGAATCAGAGCTCGGAACCCTCAAAAAAATCCGTCTTATTGAGCTGAAATCTTTCGGTGTGGAAAAAACATTGTTCGACTCGGAATTATTTTCTGAAATTTGCGATTTATTCAAAACATTTTCAGCATTTGATGTCACCGCCTCGTTGTTCGGAACAATGCTGACAACACGCTCGGCAAGAATTTTCACATTCTCATCTTCACGCACGCTGAGTGTTCCCGATATCTCGACAACGGATTCTACTACGAGAAGATGCCCGTATTTTGATATTATCTTCGGAAAGCAGAGAATTTCAATTGAAGCGGTCCTGTCTTCAAGCATTACAAATGCCATTTGTTCATCATTCTTTGTCTTTTTGTTTGTTCGCTTTGTAATACATCCGACAACGGTAACGCGCGTTTTGTCAGCAAAAACAGAATCGGATTCCGATACCGTCACGCTTGTATCCTCATCATCCGCATTATTGCCGAATGATGCCAAAATATCCGATATCTTTGTCGGGTTAATTCTCGATAAGCTTACTGTATAGTCATCCAAAACGTGCCCCGACAGATACAAACCGCAGCTCTCCTTTTCAAGTGCGAGCTTTTCACGACTTGTAAATTCGGGAATCTGAGGAAATTCAATTTTGACAGGCTTCGGTTCGGCTTTTTTCAATTTATCAGAATCAAACAGACCTATTTGTCCCTCTATTCCGCCTTGTGAATCCGAACTTTTCTTTTCAAGAATTGTCTCATAAACGGCAAGCAGTCTGCTTCTGTACACTCCAAAAGAATCAAGTGCCCCTGACTTTATCAGAACTTCAAGCTGGCGTTTGTTCATATCGAGCTTTTTCATTCTTTTGATAAAATCATCTATATCTTCAAATTCTCCGTTTTTGTCGCGCTCAGAAACAAGATTACTTATAAATGCCCCTCCCACGCTCTTCATAGCTGAAAGCGCAAATCTTATAGAACCGTTTTCCACATGGAATGCCGCTCGGCTTTTATTTATATCGGGAGGGAGTATTCTTATTCCCTGTCCTTGACAGTCACTCAAATACTCTGACAGCTTTTCGGTTGATGACATAACCGAAGTGAGAAGTGCACTTTCATACTCACGCGGATAGTGAGTTTTAAGATACGCTGTTCTGAAAGAAATCACCGCGTATGCCGCCGCATGACTTTTATTGAAAGCATAGTTTGCAAAGCTGACTATATCCTCGAATAAAGCGACAGCATCTTCCTCTGCAATCCCTCTTTCGATAGCACCGTCGATAAAAGCCTGTCTTTCACCGTCGAGTACGTTTTGCTTCTTCTTTGAGATTGCGCGTCTTACAACATCCGCATGTCCGAAAGAATACCCGGCAATCTCACGAAAAATCTGCATCACCTGTTCCTGATAAACAATGCACCCGTACGTTACATCAAGTATCGGAGCAAGCTTTGGCGTGCAATATTTTATTTTTGATATGTCATGCCGAGCTTCAATGTATTTGGGAATTGAATCCATAGGTCCCGGACGATACAGCGCAATTGCCGCTATAACATCGTCAAGGCAGCGCGGCTTAAGCTGAACAAGCATTTGTCTGATTCCAGTTGACTCAAGCTGAAATACACCATCGCATTTTCCCGAACACAGAGTGTCATATGTCTCTGAGTCATCGATATCAACCTTGGTAATATCGAAATCGGGATTTGTCTCGCGAATTTGAATTTCAGCGTTATTTATGATAGTAAGATACCTCAGCGCAAGAAAGTCAAACTTTAAAAGTCCAAGCTCGGCTATCGTATCCATATCGAACTGCGTTACAGTCACTCCGTTATTTACGGCGATTGGAACGTAATCCGTTATTTTCTTATCCGTTATTACAACTCCGGCGGCGTGAGTAGACGCATGACGCGGCATACCCTCAATTGCGGCAGCCGTATCTATAAGGCGACGCACCTCAGAATCATTTTCGTACATTGATTTCAATGTCGGATTCTTCATGGCACGTTCAAGCGACATGCCGAGCTCCTGCGGTATCTGTTTAGCAACTTCATCGACATCGTTGTATGCCATTCCGAGAGCTCGTCCCACATCACGGACTGCCGCACGTGCGGCAAGAGTACCGAACGTTACAATTTGAGCTGTGTGATCATCACCATATTTTCTTCTGACGTATGCAATTGCCTCATCACGTCGTTCATAGCAGAAATCAATATCAAAGTCAGGCATACTAACTCTTTCGGGATTTAAAAATCTTTCGAAAAGCAAATCGAACTTTATGGAATCTATATCGGTTATCCCGATAAGGTATGCAACAATACTCCCTGCTCCCGAGCCCCTTCCGGGTCCTACCGAAATGCCGTGCTCCTTCGAATAGTGAACAAAATCCCATACAATCAGGTAATACTCGCTGTATCCCATTTTTGAAATAACCGACAGCTCGTATAAAATACGGTCTTCATACATTTTTTTTGGATATTTTTCGCTATAAACAATGTGACCGTCTGATGTGCGCTTATTTAATCCTTCAAATGCAAGAGTCCTTAAATATTCGTCAGGTTTCATTCCATTCTCCGGGTTATATCTCGGAAGTTTTGTTTTACCGAATTCAAATTCAAAATTGCACATATCGGCAATTTTTTGAGAATTTAAAAGTGCTCCCTCGTATTCCCCGAAAATTTTTGCCATTTCAGCTGTGGTTTTATAATAAAATTCGTCTGTCTCAAAGCCGATAGGTTTTCCGTCGGTTATTACATTATTGGTTTGTATGCACATTAAAACAGCTTGTGTATCGGCATCCGACTTTTTTATATAATGCACATCGTTTGTGGCAACCATCGGTATGCCTGTTTTTCGTGATATATCTCTTATTCCGCTGCATACAACATCGTCGTCACGCAGTCCGTGATCTTGAATCTCAAGGTAGAAATTCCCACGTCCGAACGCTTTATCGAGTTTTACGGCATATTCCTCCGCTTTATCATACTCTCCCGCAACAATACTCCTCGGTATATACCCCGCAAGACATGCCGAAAGACACACAAGTCCTTCTGTATGCGACAAAAGCAGTTCATTGTCAATCCGCGGCTTTGAATAAAATCCGTCTGTGTAAGCTTTCGAAACAAGATATATTAAATTCTCCCATCCAATCTTGTTTTTTACAAGAAGAACAAGATGACAGCTTCCGTAATCAAGCTCTTTTTCTTTATCATACATGGTGCGTCTGGCAACGTAAACCTCACATCCGATAATCGGCTTTATCCCCTCGGCAACACAAGCCTTGTAAAAAGCCACAACGCCGTACATAACCCCGTGGTCTGTAATTGCCACAGCGTTATGTCCGGCGTTTTTTGCCGCCTTGGGAACATCTGAAATACGGCAAGCTCCGTCAAGCAAGCTATATTCACTATGAAGATGCAGATGCACAAAATTATCCATTGTATTCTCCGTTTTTTATACTTCCATGCCGTAATCCTTGGCAATATTAAAAATCTTCTCTAATCTGTGCTTCATTCCCGATTTTGTAATCGGAGGATTTGCAAGTGACCCGAGCTCGGCAAGTGAGAGCTGCTCATTTTCGAGCCTGAGCTTTACAGCTTCTTTAAGTTCAGGTGACAGCAAATCGTATTTTCCGACCGCATACAGATATTCAATCGCAATTTTATATTTTCTCCCCGCTGCAATTTGTTTCTCAATATTTGCGGTATCGCAATTGACCTGTCGGTTGACAGAATTTCTGAATTCCCTGACAATCTTACTGTTCATAACATCAAATGCCGCGTTTGAGGCTCCGATATAAACCAGAAAATCCTCTACAAGAGAGCTTTCTTTTATATACAGAACCGTGTTTCCGCGTCTTACAGTTTGTCTGAATTCAATTCCCGTCTCACTCAAAATTTCTGACATTAATTCTGCTTCTTGGAGTGTTTTAAAAGAAAAATCAAGGTGATATGCTTTTTCCGGGTTTGTAACCGAACCGCATATAATAAACATTGCTCTGATAAACACAACACGGCACAAATCACATCTGCAATTTCGGTATATGCTTTTAATCAAAAGCATATCATTAGCACCTTTCGCCGCAATTACGTCATTAAATGTGTGTTTACAACATTTTTTCTTTATTAACTCAGACATAAGCTGAGTTTTTACTTTTGACGAAAAAGATTCTTCAGCCATTTTTCACATAAATCATCTCACATTCGAGATTGCATCCGTAGTTCTTATAAATTATATTCCTAATGTGCTCAATAAGTTTCAGCACATCCTCAGCGGTTGCTCCATCACGATTTATAATAAAGCCCGCATGTTTTTCAGAAACCTGAGCACCGCCTATCGAATATCCTTTAAGTCCCGATTCCTCAATCATTTGTCCCGTGAACTTTCCCGGAAAACGCTTAAAAACGCTCCCCGCATTTGGATATTCAAGAGGCTGCTTACTTATTCTGCGGTTCATATAATCAACCATTTTATCCGAAATATCGTTCTTATCACCGTGTTTAAGTTCAAACGCCGCAGATAAAATCACATACTCGGAGTGTTTGTAAATACTATCCCTATAACTGTACTCGTGAGTATTTTTATCAATAGTATGAACAGACAGATCAGACAAATCAAGGTATGTACTCTCAAGCAGAATATCTGCTGTTTCCCCTCCGTAAGCGCCCGCATTCATATATACAGCACCGCCAACACTTCCCGGTATTCCGTAAGCAAATTCCAAACCCGAAAGAGAGTTATCTCTTGCTGTTTTGCACAGTGCCGCAAGAGATGTGCCCGATTCTGCCGA
>JAZODB010000154.1:0-3555 GCA_045596785.1 Eubacteriales bacterium | reverse complement strand
GTCCGCGTAGCGGACTCCCATGGGATAACCGCAGGTTGTAGCGCGTTCCCGCGCTCAACCTGCGGAGGGTACGCCCCCCCCCGCCCACATCGTCTCCGGAGGAGACGCCCGCTCGCGAGGTCTATTCTGCGAGAAAATACTTTTCGTCGAACTCGATTTTATTTTCTTCAAGAAAAGCCCTAAATTCTTCTGCAAAGGTTCTTGTTTTGTGATGTTCTCTCTGATTTGCAATATACGCCAAAACGCGCTCTTGTTCTTCATGTGAATACGAGAATGCGGCGTACGATCTCGCCCATCCGGAAAACAGGGGGAAAAGATTTTTATGAAGCCGGAGCCAATTTCCGCTGGCTATTTTCAAGTCGTGTACAAATGCGGAAAGTGCGATTTCCGGATGTAGGCGAAATAAAAGATGAAGATGGTCTTCCATGCCGTTGATGCGAAGTAGGACGCATTTCCGTTTTTTGCAAAATCCCCATATATAGCGGTAAAGCTCTTCCGAGTGCTCAAGTGTGAGTGCGGTAGCGCTGTTTCGGGTGCGAAAAACAAGATGGTAGAGCGATCGAATATAACTCATGGTAAATCCATACGAAATTGATAGGCAATATTCCGGTCAATGCAAATATGGGTGTCTCCTTCGGAGACGGAGCGGTTGGGTTTACTTCCCGCAGGTTTCAAGCGGAGCTCTCAACCTACGGTTATCCTATGTGCGTCTCCTTCGGAGACGGTCAGGTCCATCGTTCTGTCAGCAGGTAAAACGCGGAGTGTTTCACCTGTGGAAATACAGTGTAAATCTAATAAGAAGGTATTGAGATTGCTCGATCTGTGCGTGAGATTTTGGGATTGCTTATGTGTGTCTCCTTCGGAGACGGTCAGGTCCATTGTTCTGTCTTCAGGTAAAACGCGGAGTGTTTCACCTGTGGTTATCCTGTGTATGTTTGTTTCGTAGGTATTGAGATTGCTCGATCTGTGCGTGAGATTTTGGGATTGCTTATGGGTGTCTCCTTCGGAGACGGTCAGGTCCATTGTTCTGTCTGCAGGTAAAACGCAGAGTGTTTCACCTGTGCTTATCCTTTGTATATTTGTTTCGCAGGTATTGTGGTAGTGTCGAGTATGTTTTTGTCCGCGTAGCGGACTCCCATGGGATAACCGCAGGTTGTAGCGCGTTCCCGCGCTCAACCTGCGGAGGGTACGCCCCCCGCCCACATCGTCTCCGGAGGAGACGCCCCATTCGTCGGGAATGAGGTTTTTGCGCCTTTGTTCTCGCGTTTTCGGAGGCTTTTCGTGAAAATCGCAATCCGATGGCGCACTTTGACGAACACACGCTTGAAATGGCGATAATAGAGCTCTTCCGTGCGGAAGGCTACGATTACGTTTGCGGGAACGAAATTGTGCGCGACTCGGGCGACGTGCTTTTGCGCGACGATTTTCGCGCGTATTTGCGGGAGCGCTACGCATCGGACGGGATTACGTCGACGGAAATTGAGCGCGCTTTGGCAGTACTTTCCGCAGATGCGGGAACGTCGCTTTACGAAAACAACGTCAAAACGTATCGTCTCATTACGGAGGGTTTTTCGCTGAAGCGGGACGATGCTTCGCGTCCGAATTTATATATTGAGCCGATTGATTTCAGCGGGAACGGTGTTTCGGGTAATTTATTCAAAATCGTCAACCAGTTTGAAATTAAAGGGACGGAAACGCGCGTTCCCGACGGGATCGTTTTTGTCAACGGCTTGCCGATGGTCGTGCTTGAGTTTAAGAGTGCCGTTCGGGAAGACGCGACGATTTATGATGCTTTCAGGCAGTTGACGGTGCGCTATCGGCGGGATATTCCGGAGCTTTTCAAGTACAACGCGTTTACCGTCATCAGTGACGGAGTGAATAACAAATACGGCTCGCTTTTCACCCCGTATGATTTTTTCTACGCGTGGAACAAAGCGGAGCCGGGCGAGCCTGCGGCGGACGGGATCAATTCGCTGAAGACGATGGTGCGCGGGCTGTTTCGCAAGGAGCGTTTGCTCAGCGTGATAAAGGATTTTGTTTTTTTGCCCGATTCGTCGAAAAAAGAATTGAAAGTCGTTTGCCGCTATCCGCAGTTTTTTGCGACGCATAAGCTTTTTGCAAATATCCTTGCGCATTCCAAAATGCGAGCCGGCGGCGACGGGAAGGGCGGAACTTATTTCGGTGCAACAGGTTGCGGGAAAAGCTACACGATGCTTTTCCTGACGCGGATGCTGATGCGTTCCCGCGAGTTTGCGAGCCCGACCGTTGTTTTGATCACGGACCGCACGGATTTGGATACGCAACTTTCCGAGCAATTCGGGAACGCAAAGCAATTTATCGGAGACGAATGCGTTGTCTCGGTGGAAAGCCGCGCGAAATTGCGGGAACTCCTTGTCGGCCGCACGAGCGGCGGAGTTTTTCTGACAACGATTCACAAATTCACCGAAGACACACAGCTACTTTCCGAGCGAGCGAATATCGTTTGTATTTCGGATGAAGCACATCGCTCGCAGACGAATCTCGCTCAGCAGGTGCGACGGGAAGAAAGCGGCGTGCGGCGTAGCTACGGCTTCGCAAAATATTTGCACGACTCGTTTCCGAATGCGACCTATGTCGGCTTCACGGGAACGCCGATTGACGAGACGATACGCGTTTTCGGCGATGTCGTCGATGCGTATACGATGACGGAATCCGTGGCGGACGGCATTACGCGCCGCATTGTTTATGAGGGACGCGCGGCGCGGGTAATGCTCGATAACGCGAAGCTTCGCGAAATTGAGGAATACTACCGAATGTGCGAGACGGAAGGCACCAATCCGTATCAGATCGAGTCCAGCAAGCGAGCAGTAACGCGGATGGAGCGCATTTTGGGCGATTCCGACCGCTTACAGGCGGTTGCGGAAGATTTTATTGCGCATTACGAAAACCGCCTTGCTGAAGGCGCTACAGTGAAGGGCAAGGCGATGATTGTTTGTGCGAATCGCACCATCGCTTACGATTTGTATAAAAAAATTATTGCGTTGCGGCCGGAGTGGGCGGAAGTTTCTTCGAGCGGGAACGCTGAAAACATGTTGAGCTTCGGGGACGCACCTCTGATGGCGGCGGAATCGGCGGCACATTACGGGAACGCCCCGCAACCGTGCAGGAAAATTAACCTCGTTATGACGCGCAGTAAAGATGACGAATCCGCACTCTATGACTTGCTCGGGAGCGACGAGGATCGCAAAAACCTCGACAAATTATTCAAAGATCCGGATTCCGATTTCAAAATCGCCATCGTAGTCGATATGTGGATAACGGGTTTTGATGCGCCGTGCTTAGATACGATGTACATTGATAAGCCGTTGCAAATGCATACGCTCGTGCAGACTATTTCCCGCGTAAACCGTGTTTTTCCCGGCAAAGACAAAGGCTTGGTCGTCGATTATTTCGGCATCAAAAACAGCATGGATCAGGCGCTGAAAAAGTATGCGTCGGGCGAATTTGTCGGCGATTCCGTTGAAACGGCGGAAAAATCAGTTACGCTGGTAAAAGACGAGCTCGACATCCTTCGCC
>JAZODB010000153.1:0-14360 GCA_045596785.1 Eubacteriales bacterium | reverse complement strand
CTGTACATTATGAAGTTGCGGCATCTCGTGTTCCGTTATTTCTCCGATGATACTTATTTCATCCTCGGCCTCGCAGTACAGCTCGTCAAAGTCTCCGTCTCCCGTAAGAATTGCGGTATTCGACCATGAATTTTGTTCAATTTCCGAAGCTGTACCGAAATCAAAATCGGAGTTTTCCGACTCGTAGTTTTTTAGGTAATCGTCGGGCATATATCGGTCCTCTTTTGATTTTTTGGCGGAGATTGGCAGAATCTGCTCAAAGAAACGATCAATCTGCGCTGTATCCTCGGCCAGCGGAGAGGCAACTCCAAGCTTCGCTTTGATTCCGAGAACGGCACGAAGCTTGTTTTCCGCATATTTTACAAGCGCGGTTACCGCATGTCTTGTGTCCGCTCTCCTTGTGAATGAGCAGAACTCTATGTCGATTCTCCTTTTTATGCCCGACGAAGCAATAGCACCGCAATAGCTGTCCCGAGTCATTTTGTATATCCGTTCAAGAGAAAATATTCCGCGCTTTTTAAGCTTTGCATCGTACATTACCCATGAGAGTGCGGCGGGAATAAGAGCTTCGTATTCTGCTTTATTTTCGGGATAGTATTTCGATGTTCGGAAATCATAATCGGAAGAAACCTCAATGAGTGTTTTTGCCGCGATAAAAGAGGACTCTGAGGATATGACGTTTTTCGCGGATGAGCGCGGCACTTCCGTATCGATATTGAAGTAAAATTCCTTGAACTGCGCTTTCGGAACAATCTCCGGCATGATTTCGATTACAGCTCTCGGAAGCGCGGTTTCCCTTATCATGCAGTAGTCGGGAAGCCATTCGCAGAGATATCCGTCAAGACGGGAGTGCATCTTGCGATAACCGAGCCATATTTTCGCGAGAAGCTCAGCACCGCGCTCGGCGGGAATGACGTTTGGAAGATTTATAATTTCGTAAATATAAAGAAGCACGTAAGATAGGTCGCAGTCGGGAAATTTCCCCTCGTCAATACTTTCGCGTATTTGTTTATAGTATTCTATCTGGTGCAGATTCATATGCGAATATTGCGGAACATATGAAAAATACGGGACTTTTTCCGTTTTTTCTCTGACAGCGCAGAGCGCGCGCGAGTTGTGGCTTTTGAGGGCATCGGAGGCAAATCTGCCGTAAAATTCCGTATCGGTTTCCCATGTCCGCACATCGATGTGAAGTATCAGGTCTCCGGTCGGCCCGTATGACGCCATAACGGCGCTCGGCTTCGCGGAGGCTTGCATATTGCGCCCCGCCTCTATTCGAGCGCGTGCGGCTTTTGCCGAATGATGTCGGTATGAATCCGTGACAATGCGAGTGCCGTTTACGGTTTTCACCACGTGACTTGAGGTGTGAGTATTCGTGCGGTGAGGTCTTACATCTCTTGATGCGGTAATTTCGCTTTTCGGTGGGATTTTTTCGCCGAGGTCATTTTTTTCCGAATTTTCGTCGGATATATCGGTCACACCTATCGTATGCCCGTCGAAGTTCGGCTTTGAGTAAATTTTCGGCTTCGGCTTGCCGAGATTCCAAAAATCTTCGCTTTCAGCTTTGTCCTCAGAGGCTGTCGCCATGATTTTTTCGCTTGATTTTTTTGTATCCTCGGAATAATCCGTGCTATCTCCGTTCATGGCAATCCTCCCCTCCTGTAAACATTAGTTCGTAATAAATCATTATATCATGTTTTAATTCTTATGTCAATACAATGCAAATTAATTACATTTAAATAAATGTGGCTAAAACGGACTTTTAAAGCAACTCTGGTACGCCATTGCAGAAAAAATAATTTTCAAAAGCTGAATTTTTATTCATTTTGCGATATTGACATGACAGATGCGGTGTGATATAATAATCGTAATTAGAAAACCGCATTTATACAGAAAAACGCGGCGACGGGGAAAATATGATAAGAGGGCGTGCAGAGAGCTGTCGTTTTGGTGAAAGGCAGACGCCGTGAATTGATTTTACTCACCCCCAAGCGGCTGTCCGAACCCGTTTTACGGAAGTAGGCGCAGACGGAACCCCACCGTTATTCGGGGAGGGCATTGCTATGTGCCTGTGATGAGGGTATTTTATACCGAAAAAGAGTGGTAACACGAGGTTTACGCCGCGTCTCTTGATGAGATACGGCGATTTTTGTTTTTCGGTCATCGGTTTGCGAGACGTATAATAATGCGTAAATATATGAAATAATACAAACGACAATTCACGGAGGAACTGCATGAAGCTGTCATTTTCCACACTCGGCTGCCCCGACTTTGCATGGTCGGACATATATTCAATGGCGAAGGATTTCGGATTTGCGGGAATCGAAATGCGCGGTATAGGCGGAGATATGTTTTCCGTTCACGCTGCCTTGTTTAAAGAAGAAAATATAGGGCGCACAATCGATCAGCTTAAAAGACTGAGACTTGAAATTTGCTGTCTGTCCTCCGGCTGTGCGCTTCGCTTCCCCGACAGGCATGAGGAGACAATAGCGGAGCTTACGGAGTATATAGCACTTGCCAAAAAGCTTGGAACACCGTATATCAGAGTTCTCGGAGATCTTACTGCGGCACCTGAGAATGATTTTTCGGATGACTTTGTGATTGAACCCATGAAGAAGCTGGCGCCCATTGCGGAGGAGGCGGGAGTAACTCTGCTTATCGAAACAAACGGTGTATACTCCGACACCTCGCGCCTTGCCGACGTGCTTGCCGCAATCGGAAGCGATAATGTTGCTGCGCTGTGGGATATGAACCATCCGTATCGTTTTGCGGATGAATCCCCCGAAACAACCGTAAAAAACCTCGGTGCATATATCAAATATACGCACATAAAGGATTCTCATATGACCGAGGGTGGAATTAAATACGAGCTTATCGGAGAGGGCGACTTGCCTATCGACCGCTTTATCATGGCTCTGCGAAGCGTAAACTACGAGGGGTATATTTCACTTGAATGGCTGAAGCAGTATTCCCCCGAGCTGTCCGATGCCGGTATTGTGTTCCCTCATTATGCACACTTCATGTCAAAATATATTGAGTCCGGAGATATGTCAGGCAGACTCAGGCAGAACAAACGCGGCGACGGATATTATGTTTGGCAGAAGGAACAGCTTATAGACCTCACGTTTCCGCAGGTTCTCGACCGCATGGTTGAGGAGTTTCCGGAACAGATTATGTTCCGCTACACCACATGCGATTATACCCGCACGTATTCCGAGTTCCGCGACGATGTTGACAATTTTGCACGTTCCCTCATCGCAATGGGGGTAAAGCAGGGGGACCATGTGGCGATTTGGGCGACAAACGTGCCGCAGTGGTACATCACATTTTGGGCTACCGTTAAAATCGGTGCGGTTCTCGTGACTGTAAATACAGCTTACAAAATACATGAAGCCGAATATCTTCTGAGACAGTCTGACACACATACTCTCGTTATGACCGACGGCTACAAGGATTCTGACTACAAGGAGATAATTGCCTCTCTCATTCCCGAGCTTGCCGAATGTGACAGTCCCCGCCCGATACACAGCAGACGTCTGCCGTTTTTGCGCAACATCATTACGGTGGAATCCTCAATGAAGGGGTGCCTGACCTGGGAGGAAGCCTTGAAAATGGGTGAACGTATTTCCATTGATGCTGTGCACAGCCGCGCGGCAATGATAAACAAAAACGATGTTTGCAATATGCAGTACACAAGCGGAACGACGGGATTCCCAAAGGGTGTCATGCTTACGCACTATAATGTGGTAAACAACGGAAAGGCGATCGGAGACTGCATGGATCTTTCGACTGCCGATCGCATGATGATACAGGTCCCTATGTTCCACTGCTTCGGTATGGTTCTCGCTATGACGGCATCGGTAACACACGGTGTATCAATGTCCCCGATTCCCGCTTTCTCACCGCGTCTCGGACTTGACTGCATCAATCGGGAGAAAATAACGGCGTTTCATGGAGTTCCGACTATGTTTATCGCAATGCTCGGACACGAAAATTTCCCGAAAACCGACTTTTCTCACATGCGCACGGGAATCATGGCAGGCTCTCCCTGCCCGATAAAGGTTATGCGCGAGGTTATCGAAAAGATGAATATGAGCGAAATCTGCATTACTTACGGTCAAACGGAAGCATCTCCCGCAACTACGATGTCTAAAACCGATGACTCGGTTGAAGTGCGCGTGAATACAGTCGGAGGTCCGATTTTCGGAGTGGAATGTCGTATTGTCGATCCTGAAACGGGGGTTGACTGCCCCGACAATGTTGACGGAGAATTTGTCGCACGCGGCTACAATATAATGAAAGGTTATTACAAAATGCCGGAGGCGACAGCGGCGGTTATCGACCGTGACGGATGGCTGCACACGGGAGATTTGGCGCGTCGGCTCCCTGACGGAAATTACAAAATCACGGGCAGAATAAAGGATATGATAATCCGCGGCGGAGAAAACATCTACCCGAAGGAAATCGAGGACTTTATTTATACTCATCCGAAGGTCGAGGATGTTCAGGTTGTCGGAATCCCCGATAAAACTTACGGCGAGGAAATTCTCGCTTGCATAATCAAAAAGGAAGGTGAGGACTGCACTGCGGAGGAAATCAAAGAATACGTCATGAGTCACATGGCAAAGCACAAAACCCCGCGTTACGTGGTGTTTACCGATTCATTCCCGATGAATGCGGCGGGAAAAATTCTGAAATACAAGCTGCGCGAAATGTATTCGCCGAGTAATTTGAAATCGGATATATGAGCGCTCAAAGCACCGATGACGGATTGAGTCCGCACTCGGTGCTTTTTTCATATGTATAAAATACAGTTTCCACAAAAAAATGCAAAATATGAAATATAATTTGTTGGAAATTTAAATTGTAAAACGTATTTCCACTTGACAAGACTGAAACGACATGGTATAATATCAAGTAATCATTACATATGGAGGATCATGATAGCATGGATGTCGGCGATTGTACAGACGGTAATCGACGAGGAACAAATAAATATGCTGCATGCGGATATTGCTTTAACAAGGCGTTGCTGTACTCATTTTTAGAGTATAGATATGCCTTTTTGCATTTTCGTCGGCTTTTGACCTGATTTTTCCACCGTGTCCGCGCAGGCGGCTGAAATCGATTAAAACAATTTTGTGAGATGCCGTAAGGCACAGATTTATTCGGGGGAAAATTTAGATTATGGGTTCAATATGGGGACAGCTTCTTCTCCAATTGATACTGATATTTTTAAACGCTGTTTTCGCAGGTGCGGAAATCGCGGTTTTATCGGTAAATGAAGCTAAATTATCAAAATTCGAGGAGTCCGGAAACAAAAAAGCAAAAAAATTAAGAAAGCTTACGGAACAACCCTCAAAATTTTTATCAACAATTCAGATTGCGATAACTCTTTCGGGATTTCTCGGAAGTGCGTTCGCATCGGATAACTTTGCATCAAGATTGACCGATTGGGTTATATCCTTGGGCGTGGATGTGAATCGCGAGGCATTGCAGTCGGTTTCGGTTATAGCGGTTACTTTGATTCTGTCATACGTAACTCTCATTTGCGGCGAGCTTGTTCCGAAGCGCATTGCGATGAAGAAAAGTGAGCAGATGGCACTCGGTATCGCTCCGATGCTTTACGGAGTATCGAAGATTTTCACTCCGATTGTATGGCTTCTTTCCGCCTCAACAAACTGCGTGCTCAGATTGATGGGTATTGACCCGAATGAAGAGGATGAGGATGTCAGCGAGGAGGAAATCCGCTTTATGGTCGATGAGGGCAGCCAAAAGGGCGTCATTGACGAGCAGGAGCAGGAGCTTATCCAAAACGTATTTGAGTTTGACGACCTCACTGTCAGCGAATTTGCAACACACCGCACGGATATATCTATTTTGTGGCTTGATGATGATGACGATACGTGGGAACAGACCATTCACGAAACGCGCCATTCAATCTATCCGGTGTGCGACGATACCATTGATAATGTCGTAGGAGTTTTGAGCGTGAAGGATTACTTCAGGCTTCGCGGCACAGACCGCAAAACGATGGTTGAGGAAGTGATACGCCCTGCGTACTTTGTTCCGGAAGGGATTCACGCGGATGTTCTTTTCAAGCAGATGAAGAATACGAGAAATCACTTTGCCGTGGTTCTTGACGAATACGGCGGAATGATGGGCATTGTGACGATGAACGACCTTCTTGAGCAGCTCGTCGGAGACCTTGACGACGGAGACGAAAAGACTCCCGAGGAACCTGAAATAAGTCAGGTATCCGAAGATACGTGGGAGATACGCGGAATTGCGGCTCTCGGAGATGTTGCAGATGCACTTTCGGTGGAGCTTCCCGTTGAAAAGTACGATACAATCGGCGGATATGTTTTTTCAAGCTACGGCGTTGTTCCCGATGACGGCGCTACCTTTGAGCTTGAGCTTCCGCCGCTTCATGTGTATGTTACCGAAATTAAGGATCACCGTATCATGAAAATGACTATAAAACGCGATCTGCCCGAGAGTGAGGATGATGACGAGGATGATGACGAAAACAGGATTACAAAATCCCTGAAGCTTATCAAATCCGACTCGGAAGATAAAAAATAACAAGCAGACATAATAAAAAACGGAGGGTATTTAAAATACCCTCCGTTTTTTCACGTGCGTTTTTGTTTGAGGTCGTGATTTTATTTGCTCAAATCCTCGTCGGACAGAAGCGACACACCGTGTGATGTGAGAATTTTTTCTGTTGCCTCGTTGTCGGCAACACGAAGTACAACATAGGCATGTCCCGCTGTCGGTGCGAGGAATGCGTAAAGATATTCGACACTTATGTTTTCGTCGGCCAGAATTTTAAGAATTGTATTGAGTCCGCCCTCACGGTCGGGGATTCTGACCCCGATTACATCTGTGACATGCAGAATTTTGCCTTTTCCCGACAGAGTAAATGCGGCAGCGCGCGGGTCATCTACTATCAGACGAAGAACACCGTAGCTTTGTGTGTCGGCTACGCTGAATGCGCGGATGTTTATGCCTGCGTCGAGAAGAATTTTTGTGATTTCGCAAATGGAGCCGATTTTGTTTTCGGCAAATATTGACAGTTGCTTTACAGACATTTTTTCCTCCTTATTTTTGCGCGATTATGCGTTATAAAGATTTCTGCGGTCAATAACACGGACAGCTTTTCCTTCACTTCGGATTATTGATTTGGGTTCGACTATTGAAACCTTTGCCATGATTCCGAGCACTGATTTCAGAGCCTCTGTTATCTCGGCTTCGCGTATGGATATTGAGTTGATAGTATCTGAGAATAGCTCTGCGGTCATCTCGACCTTGACTTCAATTGAATCGGAAACTCCCTTTCTGTCAACGATGATTTGGTAGTTCGATGTGAGTCCGCGCTCAAGAAGTACCATTTCTATCTGAGACGGGAATACGTTGACGCCTTTTATGATGAGCATATCATCACTGCGTCCCATGGGCTTCGACATTTTTATGAACGAGCGGCCGCAGGGGCATATCTCGCGGTTTAGGATAGCTATATCCTTTGTGCGGTATCTCAGAAGCGGAAAAGCTTCCTTGGTGATTGAGGTGAATACAAGCTCACCTCGTTCGCCGTCACCGAGCACCCGTCCTGTGTCGGGGTCGATTATCTCTGCTATGAAGTGGTCCTCGTTTATGTGCATTCCGCTTTGTTCCTCGCACTCGTAGGCCACTCCGGGACCGCACAGCTCGGTGAGTCCGTAGATATCGTAAGCTTTAAGTCCGAGCTTAGCTTCGATATCGCGGCGCATTTCATTGGTCCATGCCTCTGCGCCGAAAATTCCCGATTTCAGATTAATCGAGTCGCGGAGTCCGCGTTCGATTATTGATTCGGCGAGGTAAGCGGCATATGACGGTGTGCAACAGAGAATTGTAGACTGCAAATCGACCATAAACTGAAGCTGACGGTCGGTGTTTCCCGACGACATGGGGAGAGTCAGGCATCCGACTTTTTCGGAGCCGCCGTTCAGACCGAGACCGCCTGTGAAAAGTCCGTAGCCGTAGCAGACCTGGATGATGTCGTTTTTGTTTCCTCCTGCTGCAACAATGGCGCGTGCAACACAGTCATACCACATTTCAAGGTCATTTTTCGTGTAGTATGCGATTACACGGCGACCGGTTGTTCCGCTTGTGGAGTGTATTTTTACGCAGTCTGAGAGAGGGACCGCAAGAAGCCCTGCGGGATATGCTTCGCGAAGGTCATCCTTGGTTATAAACGGAAGCTTCCATAAATCGTCGCACGATTTGATGTCGCCCGGCTCCACTCCGCGGTCGACCATTTTTTGCTTGTAGTAATTATTTGAGTTCCAAATGTGCTGTACGGTGGAGACGAGACGTTCGTTTTGCAGGGCACGTATATATTCCGGTGAAGCTGTTTCTGTATCTTTTTGGTAATATTGCGGCATTGGATATGTCCTTTCATTCTTTGATTAATAATATTAAATCACTAAAACACCGCAATGTCAAGGTGTATACAGTAAAATATCGAAAAAACAACCGAAATATGCAAAAGATTCCCTTGTTATTGAATAAATAATACGCAAAAAGTGAGTTAATACACAATTTAAATCAGCTGTGAAACAACGTTTACAGCCACGCACATTGTGTAGCCGATAGCTGTGGGAAGAAGCGCGGATAAGAGTGTTATCCATGCTCTTTTTGTTTCGCGGTATACGGTAATGAGGGTTGTGGCGCATGGGAAATGGAACATCATGAACAGGATTATGCATATTACCGTGCTCCCCGACCAACCGTTTGCCGCAAATGCGGAAGCAATATCAGAGACTTCCGCATAAAGTGCGGTACTGCCCGATGCCATTTCCGCTCCCGCAAGAGCGAGAGGGAGCATAAGTTCTGCGGCGGGAAGAGCCATAATGAATGAGAGCATAAGGATTCCGTCCATTCCTGCGGCTTTTCCTATCGGCTCGAAAAAATCGACGAGATGGGAGTAAACCGATGAATCTCCGATTTTTATATTTGCACAGAGCCATATTATAATTCCGGCAGGAATTGCTGTGGATACCGCTCTTCCGAGAACGAACACGGTGCGGTCAAACACGGAGCGTATTATGACACGCCCTATTTGAGGTGCGCGGTACGGAGGAAGCTCTAACGTAAAGGATGATGTCTCACCGCGGAGCACAGTCACACTCAGCACCTTTGAGGAGACAAGCGTGACTGCAATAGAAAGAACGAACATTCCGAGCATTGCGGCAGCTGACTGTATACTGCCGAGTCCGAGACAGCCGAGTGCGGCAATTATAAGCGGAAATCTTCCGTTGCACGGCACGAGTGAGTTTGTGATGACTGCGATTTTTCTCTCACGCGGAGAGTCGATTATGCGGCAGCCCGTTACTCCTGCCGCATTGCACCCGAGTCCCATAAGCATGGTGAGGGATTGCTTTCCGCAGGAGCCGCAGCATGCGAAGCAGCGGTCGAGATTAAATGCGACTCGCGGCAGATAGCCGAGGTCCTCAAGCAGAGTGAAAAGAGGGAAGAAAATCGCCATTGGCGGAAGCATTACGGATACGACTCGGAAGACGGTTGACACAATTCCGTCACACAGAAGAGATGCCGCACTTTCGGGAAGATTTGCGAAAGCGGCATTGTAAATCCAATCGTAAACACGACCGAGCATGGCGGATAATGCATCCGAGATGTACGAGCTTCCTGTGAGTGTCAGCCAGAACACGCAGGCAAGCAAGAGAAGCATTGCGGGAGCACTCGTTAATTTTCCGCACAGTATTTTGTCGATCGCTCTGTCGCGGGATGTCGGATCACCTACGACGGACACACATTGCGACGCGATATAAGATGCGTATTCGGAGTAATTTTTGCCGAAATCAATGTCGGCTTTGTCGTTACACAAAAAGTTTTCCTCTTTTCCGCTTGAAAAACAGCTGTCGCATTCTCTGTTCGGGCAGAAAGTGCATTTATCTCCGCCGCACGCCTCGTGTGAGTGCTGCGCACAGCTCACTATGGTATGCCGAAGCTCGTCAAGACCGACGTTTTGTCTTGCAGCGGTTTTGACAACAGCGGCACCTGTGAGCTGAGATAATTTTGCAAAGTCCACGGAGATTTGTTTTTTTTCGGCTTCATCTATCAGATTCACACATATTATTACATTTTTGCAAATTTCCCGAAGGCTGAGAGCGAGTATGAGATTCCTCTCGAGACAGCACGCATCACAAACGCAGATTACGCAGTCGGGGGGATTGCTTTCGAGATTTGCGCGAGCCTCCTCTTCCTCGGGGGAGTGAGAATCGAGGGAATATATTCCGGGGAGGTCTGTGAGCCGAACGAGAAAACCCTCCGTTTCAAATTCACCTATGGCACAGCCTACGGTTTTGCCCGCCCAATTTCCCGTGTGCTGTCTCATCCCCGTAAGAGCATTGAAAACCGTACTTTTTCCGACGTTCGGATTCCCCACAAGTGCCGCGCTTATGATTGCGGATTCTGTTTTCACCCGAGCACCTCCTCTTTGGCCTCTTTTGCGGTGCTGTAAATATCGGCAGAGCTTTCCGACAGCGGTCTTACGGTTACAACAGCCGCGTCGTTCATTCTCAGCGCTATTATGCTTCCTTTTATCAAATAAGCCGAAGGGTCTCCGAGAGGACTTTTCATTGTACATACAACCTGAGAGCCTTTCGTAAGCCCGATGTCTGATAGCCTGTCGGCAATAATTCTTCCCATATCTTCGAGATATTCCACGACTGCCGACTGACCGGGTTTAAGTTCGTAAAGCTTTTTAGTCATTTTAATCACCTTTATATAAATCTTCCGCCAAGCGGAATTATCTGTCATTTTGGCGCATATATTTGCATTAGAGAAACATTGTTTGGCTGATTTAAGTATATGCGTGGCAGAGGGAAAGTGATACTATGGCTGAAAACGATATTATACATGAGAGATGTGAAAAAGAATATGGCAGAGCGGAATACAAAACAGACAGGGGGTACGCAGGGGAAGCAAAGAAAAAAGGAAGCTTGACTCCTGCGGCAGAGGATTACCTTGAGATGATTTACAGGCTGTCCGACAAAAACAGCAAGCCTGTTCGGGTGTGCGAGCTGTCGGAATGTCTGCATGTTTCGCCATCCTCGGCATCCCGTATGGCGCAGTCCATGTCGGCATGGGGATACATTGAGTTCAAAAGATACGGGTACATAACATTGACGGAGCAGGGATGTGCAGAGGGGGAATATCTGATAGCACGGCACTTGACCGTTCTTGCTTTTTTGAAGTGGCTGACGGGGGAGGAATGCCTTCTTGAAACTGAGCGCATCGAGCATTACCTCTCTCCCGAAACTGTGGCAGCAATGGAAAAAAAGCTTGAGACTCTTTCTCCGTAAGTCGACTTTGCGGATGTTTTTTGTCCCATTGCGGACATGCGGAATATCATATACGGCAGGCGCATATAATGTGGTGATAAATATTGCAGTACGAACGGTTAAAAACTATTACGGAAGGGATTTATTATGAACGGAACACTTTACACGAGAAGATTTGACTCCGTGACCTCATGCGATGTCACAGAGGACTTCACTTTGCCCGATTATCAGCCGGAGGTAAGACGGGTTGTCGGGGTCCGCGGCACAGCGGCGGCAGACGGAAAATATCTTTCGGGAGATGAGCTTGAGGCTGACGGCGGAGTTACATATACCGTGCTTTATATCGGGGAAGATGGGGGACTGTACCAGACCTCTCAGACTTCATCGTACACAGGGCATATTCCCGCTAAATCCGAGGATGACCGATTCTCCGCGGGGGATATTGTGCTGTCATGCACCGCCGAGAATGTCAATTGCCGCGTTACCGCGCCGAGAAAAATCACTTTATCATCGCGCGTCAAGATTGCCGTTATGTCTCAAAAGCCTGTTTCGGCAGAGCTGAAGGCTGAGGGTAAGGTGCGCCGCCGTACAGAAACTCATAAATGTGCGTACATTTCGGAAGAGAGGCATAGCGCTGAGGTGTCGGGGGAGATGCACGACAGAGAGGGTATGCGTCTCATAATGGCGAGCGGAGAGCTTTGCGTTTCCGATGTCAGGGTGAGTGAGGGAAAGGCTTTGGTAAAGGGAGATGCGTATGTATCGGCTGTTCTCCTGTCTCCCGAGGGTGCGTACGTTACAGCTCGCGGAAGAGCGCCGATTGAGGAGGAGATTAATCTGTCGGATAGGCAGGGCGGAGATTGCACAGCGGCGGCTTTTGCATACCCCGTGATGCTTGAGGTGGAGGGAACGGATGACGGCGCAATAAAGTGGCGTATGGAATATGACATAGACTGCGACGTAATGAATTGCGGAATGGCGGAAGTCACAGTCGATGCATATCTTACGGATGGTGAAGATATAATTACGGCGGCAGAGCACGAAGCGTATTATCCTGCGGCGACTGTGAACGGCAGACTCACAACCTCGGCGGCGGTCAAGCAGAGGGCGGGAATGAATCCTGTATGCGCTTGGGGAAACGGAAGTGTGGATAAATGCGAGATTTCGAGCGGAAGAATGACAATGAGCGGAAATGTCAAGATATGCATTGCGATGATGGGGGAGGGAGACTCACATCTTGAAGAGGTTTTGATTCCGCTGAAATACGAATGTGAGGCGGGATACGGTGCTCCGGATACGGAGGACTCATCCCTTGCGCGGAGAACTATGGTTGCGGTGACCGATATACAGACGAGAGGCGACGGAGAAACGCTCAATATTACGGCAGAGCTTGCGGTGTCTGCAGTTGCGCTCGGAAGCCGCAAAATTTCCTGTGTACAGTCGGTTGCTCCCGTGGCGGGCGGCGGCGAAATCCGAAAGAACAACGTAATCAGAATATATATGCCCGATGAGGGTGAGAGCTCGTGGGATGTGGAAAAACGATTCAGACTTGATGGGGAAGCGCAGAGAGAGGGGAATTTGTATATCATATGAATAAAATTGGCGTGCCGCGCTTACTTGAAAAAGCAAGTTTGCGGCACGCCTTTATTGTTGTGCATGTCATTTGGCGACGCTTTTCTCATTTGTTGAGGAGAAAAGCACCGAAAGAAGAACTTTTTTGAACGCTTGGGCATTTGCGACAGCCCCGTTTTTGGGCGATTTTCGGTTTACAAGTTATACTCCGAGAACTGCTGCTCCGATAATTCCCGCATCATTTCCGAGCTTCGCTATAAGAATTTCGGTCTGAGGAGTGCCCTCGCGCGAGTATGTTTCTTCAAACACTTTTTTGAGAAGAGGCTTTGTTAGGTATTCTCCCTCATTGCATACGCCTCCGCCGATGGAGAGTACATTCGGCTGGAATATATTTATAATATTTACGATACCGCAGGCAAGATACTCCAAGTACTCATCAACTACCTCTGCGGCAACCTCGTCTCCCGCCTTCATTGCAGCGAATGCTGTGCATGCGGAAATTTTGTCAAGGTCTCCTCCGATCATTTCTTCCATTGAGGTTTTGCGGCCCGTGCGTCTTGCTTCTGTGATATGGTCACGTGTGATATTCACAAGTCCCGTTGCAGAGCTGTATGCTTCCCAACAGCCGCGTCTTCCGCAGGAGCACTGTCTTCCGCCCTTTTCGATTACTATATGACCGAGCTCGGCGCCCGCGAAGTTAAATCCCGAGTAAACCTTGCCGCCTATGACAATTCCTCCACCGAGTCCTGTACCGAGCGTAATCATTACGGAGAACGGAGAGCCTACGGCGACTCCCGCCATAGCCTCCGCTTTGGCTGCCGCATTTGCATCGTTTTCGATGTACACCTTCATTCCGCCGAGTTCTGCGGAAAGACGTGCCGCGAGAGGGTAATGTGAAAACGGAATATTGTTTGCGTATTCGACAACTCCGGTATCGCTGTTTGCTGTTCCGGGGGTAGCGACTCCTGCCGATACAATGTCATCCATTGTGATGCCCATTTCAGCGATAAGCTTTTTCGCGAGAGCTGCCATATCTGCGATTATCGCATCGGCTCCACGCTCGGGCTTTGTCGGCGTGCTCCCCTTTTTGACGATTTCGTATTTTTCGTTTACAATACCTATGGCAATGTTTGTTCCGCCGAGATCCACACCTATGTAATACATTTTTACAAATCCTTCTTTCCGAATATTTTGCGGTTATTCAAAGAGATGGAGAAATCACAATGTTCTTCATTATATTATATATGAAAGTCATGGTTTTTGTCAACATGCGCCGCGCAAAAACAAAATAATTTATTCTTTCGCTGTTGTGTGAGAGCGGATTGTGTTTTGAGCTTCACCGAAAATTATGAACACCGCTCCGGGCGTGTTGTAAAAGCGGCATTTTGCCGTAAAATACGCTGTCTAAAATGCTTTTTTAGAAATTTGTGCATTGTGTATATG
>JAZODB010000152.1:0-3452 GCA_045596785.1 Eubacteriales bacterium | reverse complement strand
TTTGTCAATGGTTTTTCGCTGACTGCGGTCAGCGATTCAGGACTCTGTCCTGAAAACCTGCGACTTTTTGAAAAAAGTCGATTAAAACTTCCGTCAATTGTCAGCTTAAATTTAAAGTGGGTGCACTGACCCAAGTCATTTCCATAAAGTTTTTTGAGGGGTTTGGGGGACTTTTTGCAAAAAGTCTCCCAAGCGCGTCCCCCGTTCCCCTGTCTCCTATTCCCCCGCAACATACGAAGAAGCGGCGGACACAGCAGCCGCGAGCGCGGCTGAGTCGGAGAGGCTTTTAGAAAACTTGTGGAATAGGAAGGCACCGAGGAGCGTGTCACCCGCGCCTTTGATGCGAACGGGAGCAACGGGCGACGACTTCACATTTTCACATACGATTGCACCGTTTTCGGAGCGCGTCAAGCACGCACCGTCTCTCCCGAAAGTTGCGAGAACAGCGGTTTTTCCGCCTGTAAATCGAACGACGGACTCAGCCGAGCATTCAATTCCGAGCGCGGAGCATAGTTCCGACAGCTCCGCGGAGTTCGGCTTGATGAGGTCGGGCGGACTCCCCGAAAGAACAGCACTCCTCAATGCCGCACCGTCGCAGTCGAGCGCACAGTAAATTCCGCGCTTTTTCAGCTTTGCCGCAAGGTGAGACGGATATTCGACGGAGACTCCCGCAGGACAGCTGCCGCATATCGCAACAACATCGCCGCTGCATGCCGAATCCATGATAATCCGCTCCGTTTCCGCAAGCTCACCCGATGTAAGAAAAGCGCCGCGCGCGTTTATCTCAATGTCCTCGCCAAGCATCGGTATCGCCGACACATTAACGCGAGTCTCTGCGGCAATTTTAACGTGCTTTACCTCGATTCCCTCCGTAGAAAGAGTTCGCAAAATAACATCTCCCACAGCTCCCCCCGACGGAAATACCGTAAGCAGCCGAGCCTCAGCTCCCGCTCGTTCAGCCTCGCGCCGCACCGAGCGAGATACGTTTATCCCCTTGCCGCCAGCCGAAATTTCAAATCCCGACGCGCGATTAAGCCCAAACTTTATCTCACCGCCGACGGAGTACGTCACGTCAAGCGCAGGGGCTAAAGTTAAAGTTATAATTTTCATGTACGCAAAAAATCAAATATCAAGGTTTTCCGCATACTTTGCATTCTTCTCTATAAATTCGCGGCGCGGATCTACCTTTTCCCCCATAAGCGTTGAGAAAATCTCATCGCACGCAATCGCGTCTTCAATCTCCACCTTGAGAATCGTGCGAGTTTCGGGGTTCATTGTCGTCTCCCAAAGCTGATCCGCATCCATCTCACCGAGACCTTTGTATCTTTCGGCTTCCACGTTCACTCCGCCGAACTCCGCAATTATGCTGTCGCGCTCCGCGTCTGAAAAGGCATACTTCGTGTTCTTTCCCTTGTGTACCTTGTAGAGCGGCGGCTGAGCGAGATATACGTGACCGTCGTCAATCAGCTTTCTCATGTGGCGGAAGAAGAACGTGAGCAGAAGTATCCTGATGTGCGAGCCGTCAACGTCGGCATCCGCCATGATTATGATTTTTCCGTAGCGGAGCTTCGATATGTCGAAATCCTCCCCTATGCCGCATCCGAGTGCCTGTATAATCGGAATAAGAGACTGATTTGAGTAAATCTTGTCGAGCCTTGATTTCTCTACGTTCAGCACCTTTCCGCGAAGAGGCAGTATCGCCTGGAATTTTGAATCGCGTCCGCTCTTTGCGCTTCCTCCCGCAGAGTCTCCCTCTACGAGATAGAGCTCCGTGAACTCGACTCGCCTGTCCTGACAGTCTGCAAGCTTTCCGGGGAGTGCCGAGCCTCCGTCGAATATTGACTTGCGGCGTGCGTTTTCACGCGCCTTGCGCACAGCTTCGCGCGTTCTCTGAGCGTCGAGAGACTTCTCGACAATTGCTTTCGCTACCGAAGGGTTTTCCTCATAGAACTCAGACAGCTTCTCGCACACGATTCTGTCAACGATTCCGCGCACTTCGGAGTTGCCGAGCTTCGCTTTCGTCTGGCTTTCGAACTGTGCGTCGGGGAGCTTTACGGAAACAACCGCGCAAAGACCCTCGCGGGCATCCTCGCCCGAGAAGTTTTTGTCGCTGTCCTTCAGCGCGCCTATTTTTCTCGCGTAGTCGTTCAGAACCTTTGTTATGGCTGTCTTGAATCCCGTCTCGTGAGTACCGCCGTCAGTCGTTGACATGTTGTTCGCGAAAGTGACGATAGTTTCGGTGTAGCTTTCGTTGTACTGCATAGCCACCTCAGCCGTGATATCGCCCTTTTCCGCCTTCATGTATATAACATTCGGGTGGATTACCTCAACGTGCTTCGCGCGGTTGAGGTGCTCTACAAATTGCTTTATACCTCCGTCGTACTTTAAGTCGTACTCGGTGTATTTTCCGCTTCTTACGATTTCATCCTCGTCATCCTCGAATTTTACCTCTGCGATGACGCTCTCTTCTTCATCGGCCTCAAATGAGGGATTTTCGGAAGATGACTTGTCAGCCTCATTCGCTTCATCTTCACTTGTTACGCGGGATGCGGCTTCAAGAAGTCTTTTTATATCCTCATCATCGGCTTTTATTTCTTCCTCGCGCTTGTTTTCTTTTCTTTCGTCGCGGATGATGATTCTTATTCCCGCATTGAGAAAAGCTTGCTCGCGGAGTCTTATGAGTATTGTATCGAGGTCAAACTCGGTAGTTTCCGTGAATATCTCGGGGTCTGGCTTGAAGCGAACGTACAATCCGTGCTTTCCGTTCGAATCGCCCACACAAGCGAACTGACGAACGGTCACGCCTCTCTCAAAGCGCATGGTGTATCTCTTACCCTCGTAGCAGTTGTCAACCTCCATCCACTCGGAAAGAGCGTTTACAACCGACGCACCCACTCCGTGAAGTCCGCCCGATATCTTGTATCCGCCACCGCCGAATTTTCCTCCTGCGTGAAGTACGGAAAATACTACCTCAAGAGTAGGCTTTCCTGCCTGATGATGAATCTGTGAGGGTACTCCGCGCCCGTTATCCTGTACCGATACGGAACCGTCGGCGTGAAGGACAACTTCTATACAGTCGCACTTTCCCGCCATTGCCTCGTCTATCGAGTTGTCCGCTATTTCATATAAAAGATGGTGGAGTCCTCTCTGCGAGGTTGAACCGATGTACATACCGGGGCGTTTTCGCACCGCTTCAAGCCCCTCAAGAACCTGTATCTGATTCTCGTCATACACCTGTGATGTGTTGTTTTGTTTTTCTGTGTTATTTATTTCCATTATTTCTCCTGAAATATTTATATTGCCTATACTGACGCTGACGCGGGGTGGGTTTACGCTGACGCCAAAGTTTAGTTTACGCTCGCGCGAGTAGTAGAGAATACCTCGTTTCTTATAGTGAAGCGGGGTTTTCAGTCAGCCGCAGCATTTGTCAATGGCTATTTCGACCTCTGCGG